>JAFAEL010000227.1 GCA_023423995.1 Pseudomonadota bacterium
GAACTTCTGCGGGTCGCGCAGGAACTCGACGATCTCCTGCAGGTCGTCCTTGGCCTCGTCGACGCCCGCCACGTCCTCGAAGGTGACGCGGCCATGCGCCTCGGTCAGGAGCTTCGCCTTGGACTTGCCGAAGCCCATGGCGCGGCCGGCGCCGGACTGCATCTGCCGTGAAAGGAAGATCCAGGCGCCGATGAAGACGAGGATGGGCAGCCAGTTCACGAGCAGCGCGATGAACCAGGGGGTCGAGTCACCCGCCGGGCGGGCCGTGATCTGGACGCCCTTCTGTTGCAGCTTCGTCACGAGCTGCGGGTCGAAGGGCGCATAGGTCGTGAAGGTGCGACCATCCGTGTAGCTGCCGGAAATCTCCTGGCCGGAAATGACGACGTTCGAGATGCGGCCGTTATCGGCGTCCGTCAGCAGCTGGCTGTAAGCGATATCGCCGCCGCCTCCCCGATGGCCGGGATTCTGGAACAGCGTGACGAGCGCCAGGACCAGAAGGAAGATTATCACCCACAGGGCGAAGTTACGAAAATTCGGATTCATCTCAGCGGGCGGTCCCCGGGACACGTGGCGGCGGGCGCACGCGTCTCCTGCAAGGTAATTTAGGCGCGCCCGGGTTCCCTGCCAAGTGAAGGGCCGTCCGGGATGTCGATCTGGGTTACCGCACCGCCTCGGCCGCGGCGCCGTGTTCCTTCCACCGCGATGGTGAGCATTCCATTCGCGTCGAGGGTGAGCAGCCGACCCGCGATCGTGCGTCGGACCGATGTGCCCCCCGCGCGAGCCTGCAGCAGCGCGGAAAGACACTCCTCCAGGCGCTCGAGCCGGAGATGCCGCGATTCCGGCCCAGGGCGCGCCAAGGCACGTTGAAGAACACGAAGGGCGATCTCCTCCGCCTCGAGGCTGAGCGTCGCGAAATCTAGGATCATCTCCGCGCGGCCGTGACGCGCGAACCGGGAGAACGCAAAATCCGCCGCCTGATCGAGCGCCTCATCGGCCCGGGCTAGGCGCTCTCCCAGGCGCCCCAGCCGCACCGCATCCAGACCTTCCGATGCCAGCAGGGGCATGATCGTCTGCCGCCAGCGCACGCGGGCAAAGCGTGTGTGCGCGTTGGACGGGTCTTCGACAAACGGCCAGGAACGCTCGCGACAGGTCGCCACAAGTCTTGTCTTCGGCAGGTGGAGAAACGGCCGGGCGTGCAGGACATCGCCGCGCGCGACCTCGCGACGCATGCCGCCGAGCCCCGACAACCCGGACCCCGCGGCGAGCCGCAGCATCAACGTTTCCGCCTGATCATCGAGGGTGTGCGCGGTAAGCAGGTGCGTCGCACCGACCGCACGCGCATGAGCGAGGAGAAGGCCGTAGCGGGCATCTCGGGCCGCGGCCTGTGACACCGGCTGGCCCTTCCGGCCATCCCAGGTCAGGATCGAGTGCGAGAGCGCGAAGCTCCGGGCGAAGGCGCCCACCGCTTCGGCCTCCGCCCGAGAGCCTGGTCGAAGTCCGTGATCGACCGTTGCGACCGACAGAGCCGGCCCACCCCGATCGCGCGTCCATTCAGCGAGGCCCCCTAGAAGCGCCGTCGAGTCAGGTCCGCCGGAGACGGCCGCCAGGACGTGGCGCGCGGCCTCGAGCCCCGCAAAGGCAGCCGCAAAGTCGGCCGCGCCGAGCGCGTCGCAACAAGAGCCTTGATGTCGGCGGCTCACGCCGCGCAGCGAGCCTTTTTCTGCTCGCGGTCGAGGGCCTGTTTCAAACTCGAAGAGGCCTGCGGGTATTTGCGCTCCACCTCGGCAAAGGTGGCGCAGGCCTGGTCCTTGGCGCCTAGGGCCGTGAGAGAGACCCCGAGCTTCAAGAGGGCTTCCGGCGCCTTCGATGAGCGCGCGTGCTCGGTCGACACCTTCAGGAACTGCTCCGCGGCGTCGCGCGGCTTGTTACGCTGAAGATAGCTCTCCCCCAGCCAGTAGGATGCGTCCGCAGCGAGGCGGTCGCGACCATGGGACACGAGGAACCGCCGGAGTGCGGGCTCGGCCTGGTCCCATTGCCGTTGCCGCACATAGGCGTAGGCGGCGTCGTAATCCTCCTGCACGTCGCTCTTCGCAGCCGCGGGCAGGCTCGCAGTCGAGCGCGGGCCGGCCGGGTTCATGCCGGCCACTGCGGGGTTCATGCCGGCGACCGGTCCCCTGGCGGCGGCGCCGAGATCGAGCGGAGCGCCGCCGACGGGTGCGCCCTCGCTGAACGCCGTATCCTCCTCCAGCGCCGCACGGCGGCGAGGCTGGGGCGGGTCGGAGAGCGGCGCGGATGGCGGTGTCATGCCAAGCGGGCGCGGCGCGCCGGGCGCATCAGGATCGCCATCCGGGTCGAAGGCATCGCTGCGGCGATCCGGGCGGCTCGTTGAGGACGGAGGGCGCGGGGTCGTGGACGGCGTGGTCGCCGGGGCTGCCGAGCGTCCGCCGCCCGAACTCTCCTGGAACCGATACTCGACGTCCTCCTGGAACTTCCGCAGCTGGTCCCTCTGCTGCCGGCTCTCGAACTGCAGCTGCTCGATCTGGCCGGACATCTGCCTGACCTGGCCTTCGAGGCGGTTGAGCCGGACGAGAAGCTCGGCAGCATCCTGGGCGGATGCGGCGCTGGTCAGGAACGTTGTCGCGAGCGCGGCGCTGAGCGCCAGCGCGGCAAGGCGGGCCATGGTTGAACTCCTTCGTGCTCCCGCCTAGCGCGCAATCCGGGCACAAAAAAGTGCCCGGACAAGGCTTTATCCGGCAGAGGAGCGGGAGCGCGTGCGATCAGGACTCGCCGCCGCTCCCGATGACCGTGACGGCGCGGCGGTTCTGCGACCAGCACGAGATGTCGTTGCAGACGGCGACCGGCCGCTCCTTGCCGTAGGAGACCGTGCGCATCCGCGATGACGAGATGCCGCGCGAAGCAAGGTAATCACGCACCGTCTGGGCGCGGCGAGCGCCGAGCGAGAAGTTGTACTCGCGGGTGCCGCGCTCGTCCGCGTGACCTTCGATCAGGAAGGTGTGGCGCGGATAACGCTGCAGCCATTGCGCCTGGCGGTCGAGCGTTCCGGTGGCCGTGGCCGTGAGGTCGGACGAGTCGGACTCGAAGAAGACGCGGTCCCCGACATTCACGACGAAGTCTTGGGCCGACCCCGGGGTTGCAGCGCCGCCGGCACCGAAGCCACCGCGGCCGCCCGCACCCGCGGCAGAGCCATCGGCGAGTTCGTCGGGCGTGGATGAGCAGGCGGCAATCGACAAGGCAGCCGCCATGGCGGCGGCGAGCTTCAGGGCGGTTGCGCCCCGAGCGAGGGACGACAGCGACATTCCAGTGGACTCCTTCACGCAACCCTGGATGCATCCAGGGCTAGCCGCGAGGTGTTAAGGACGGGTTTTATCAACCTTGACGAAGTCTTGCCGCCGCTCCGGAGAGGCGGCGGCGAATCCGAAAGGTCTCGTCAGGGTTAATGCCGGCTGAATTTAGGCAGCCTCTCCCTCGCGGCTCGGCGGAGGGGTCGGCTACGAACGACTAGAACGCGTTCAGGCCGCCGAATGCGGACTCACCTTGTAGCGGCCGTTATCCGTCGGCTTGGCGATAAAATCGGGGAATCGCCGAAGCGTCCAGTTGGCGTTCAGCACGTCCCAGAGCAGGACTGTGGTCTCGGCGTTCACTGCCTTCGTCATGTGAAGCACCGAGTTGTACAGGATGCGCATCTCAGGGCGGTAATGGCCGCTATTGCCGCTCACCGACAGTAACACGCCGTCCTTCACGACCCACTCACCGGCCCCGATGACACTCGCTCCGCCGATGAAGGTGCTGTGGTGGAACTTCTGCGCCACGCAGACATGCGAGTAGAAGATCGCCCGGTCCTGCGCATTCGACGTGCAGATCCAGATGCAGGTGCTGCCCTTCCAGATCTCGGGAAGGGATCCGCCACCGCCAAACCGGGCCGGCTTCTGCCCGCTAGCCTTGACGGCGTCGTTCGTCTTCTTCGTGTCGAAAAGCTGCCTGCCGCGATAGAGCTTGTCCTTCACCGTGATGAGATACTGCTCGCGATCGGACCTCTTGAGGTAGTCGACGTCGTTCGCGAGATCCTCGGTCAAGGCGTTGTGCCCCAGCCCTTCGTAGATCTTCTGCAGTTCACGCACCGATCCGGACGAGCCGCTTTGGACGGTCGTGCGGTCCGTCCCGCGCAACCCGATCACCGGCCCACGAGCAGGCGGCCTAGGGGGGATGCTGTTCGGTTGAGCGCTGACGTCGACGTAAGTGCCCGTTTGCGCGGTGCCGCTGTAGGCACGAGGCCGGCCCGGAGGGACGTTGCCTGTATCGACGTAGTTGTAGTTCGAACCGCCGGAACTCACGCGGTTCTGCGCCGGTGCATTCGGATCGCTGTAATAGGCGCCGGTCGAATTGTTCGGGGCCGTCGAGCGCTGGCCAGGCTGTCCTGGATGGGCTCCAGAGAATAACTGGCCGACAAAGCTGCTGGCTTCCTGGCTCTGTCGATCGCGATCCCGGGCTGGAGTATACTGGTTGCCTCCGACCGAACCCCGCCGACTGCCAGGCGTGTCAACGTTGTTGTAGTAGTCGATCGGCACGAACGCTTTCCCCCGACAAGAGTTGAGGTCTGCTCCGACCGATAGTGATACACGCCGGATCGGCTCGGCTTAGGCGAGAGCCTCCCTGGAAGTAACTAGGGAAGAACTTCGAAAGTCAATGGCGCGGACCGTCATTGGTTAGAGAGAAGTGGCGACCACGTGGGGTCGGACGCGTAGGAAGGGGTCGGGATCGGCACTTCCACCTTGCCGGTGATGTCGATCATGTAGAGTTTTCCGCCGGACTGACCGCCTGGATCGCGGAAGATCACCAGATACTGGCCGTTCGGCGCCCAGGAGGGACCCTCGTTGTGGAACCCTTCCGTCAGGATTCGCTCGCCCGAGCCGTCCGGCTTCATGACGCCGATCGCGAAGCCGTTGGCGCTCTGCTTGGTGAAAGCGATGAGGTCGCCGCGCGGCGACCAGGCGGGCTGCGAATAGGCACCCTGGCCGAAGGAGATGCGGCGGGGAGACGAGCCGTCCGCGCCCATCAGATAGATCTGCTGCTTTCCGCCGCGGTCGGACTCGAACACGATCTGCGAGCCGTCCGGCGAATACGAAGCCGAGGTGTCGATTGCGTTCGTGTTGGTAAGGCGGCTCGCCTGTCGCGAGGCGAGGTCGTAGGCGTGGATGTTGGAATTGGCGCCGTCCTGCAGGCTGATGAGCAGGCGCCGCCCATCGGGCGAAAAGCGCGGGCTCGCGCTCATCTCCGGAAAGTTGCCCACGACCTGCCGGGACCCGGTCTCGAGATTGATGACCTGCACCCGCGGTTGCTGGCCCGAGGCCTGCGACATGAAGGCGATGTCCTGCGTCACAGGCGAGTAGCGGGGCGCGACTGCGAGCGCTTCACCTTGCGTCAGAAAACGGACATTGCCGCCGTCCTGGTCCATGACGGCGAGGCGCTTGCGCCGATTCTCCTTCGGGCCGGATTCGTCCACGAAGGCGATGCGGGTATCGAAGAAGCCGCCGACGCCGGTGATCTTCGTATAAACGGCATCCGAAATGATGTGGCTGATCCGGCGCCAGCTCGCCGAGTCCGTCGTGTATTGCTGGCCCTGGACCTGTTGTCCCGAGACGAGGTCCCAGAGCCGGAACTCGGCCCGGAGCCGACCCGAGCCGTCTCGCGCGACACGGCCCGTCACCAGGCCCTGCGCGCCGCTCGCCTTCCAGGCCGCGAATTGCGGTGCCGCATCAAAGGCGGGGCGCTCGGGGAAGCGACCCTTGTCGAGCACCTGGAAATAGCCCGAGCGGGTCAGGTTGTTCGCGATGATCCCGCTGATGCGGGGCCCGAGATCGCCCTCGCCGGAGAAATCCGCGATCGCGATCGGGATCGGCTGGAAATTCCCGCGGCGCACGTCGATGACGAGTTCGGCGCGCGCGGGCTGCACCAGGCCAGCGACGGCAACGCTCGCCGCAAAGGCGGCTGCGAGGGAGTGAAACGAACGGCGGCTGATCGAGGTCATGACATTCGGGAGGTTGGGGAGCCCGCCACCGAGGGGTGGTTAGCCCAGCTGGCGGGGGTCGAAGTTGACGACCAGATCGCGCCAGTCGTTGTAGAAGGGCGCGAACTGGGCCGGGATGCGGAGCGGGGCACAGCGGCGGGTCGCCCGCGTCGCGCTGTCCGCGACGGTGCGGAATAGCGGATCGCCCGAGCCGTTCATCACCACCGGCTCAGCCGCGAGCGAGCCGTCCTGGTTGAGCTTCACGCGAACCGTGGGAACAGGAGGCCTGTCTGCGGACTGGGCCGCGATCGGCACCTGCCAGCAACGGTGCAACTGCTCGGACAGGAGCCCGATCAACTGGTCGCGTTGGCTCGGGTTCAGGCGCTGCGAGCTCCCGGTCGCGGTTCCGAGCGAGGCGGTCCGCTGGACCTCCCGACCGGTCGCACCCGAGGATTGCGACGCCTCCTTGGAGGCGAGGAGTTCGCGGATGTCGCCGGGGCTGAACTTCTCGGCCGCTTCGGCCTGCTTACGGGCCTTGGCTTCAGCGTCGGCCTTGGCCTTCGCCTGGGCGAGCGCCTTCGCTCGGGCTTCGGCCTTCGCTTCCGCGATCTCCTTGCGGCGCTCGGCTTCTGCCTCAGCCTTGGCTTTCGCCTCGGCATCGGCGATCGCCTTCAGCTTCGCCTCGAGGTCGGCCTTGGCCTTGGCTTCCGCCACCTGCTTGCGGTGCTCGGCTTCCGCCTTCGCCTTGGCGTCCGCCTCGGCCTTCGCCTTTGCCTCGGCCACCTGCTTCCGGCGCTCAGCCTCGGCCTTCGCCTTCGCGGCCTCGACGCGCGCCTTTTCGAGCGCCTCGGCCTCTTGCCTCTCCGCCAGCTTTTGAGCCTCGACGGCCTTCGCTTCGGCAGCAGCCTTGGCTTCGGCGGCCTTCTGCGCCTCGATCTTGGGGTCGGGCTTCGGCGGTTCGGGCCTGCTCGGCGGCGCCGGAGCGGCAGCCGGCTCGGGCTTCGCCTCGGCCAGACGCTGCGCGGGGGGCGGCGGCGGGGGAGCCGGGGAGGCCGCAGCCTCCGTATCCTCCTCGGCGAGCTTCACCTCGGCCGGCCGTTTCGGCGGGGCCGGCGCGTCCATCTTCGCCTCGCCAGGATCCCGCTCGACACGCGTCTCGGCCACGCGGTCGGCGCGCGGCTTGGCATCAGGAAGAGGCTTTGCGGCCTGCCGCTCGCCCTTGGTCATCTCGGAGAACTGGTTCTCCGTCATCACCTCGACCGGGATGCCCTCCTCGGCGTCCGGCAGCTTGCCGGACGAGAGGCCAAAGACGGCCGCGAGCAGGAGGGCGCCGTGCGCAACGCCGGAGATCCAGGCTCCCGGCTCGGATCTGTTGAAGGTCAGGCCCACGGGACGCGACGCACCCTCAGCGCTGCTCGGGCTCGGTGACGAGCGCGACGCGCTTGAACCCGCCGGAGGTCACGATGGCCATGACCTCGGCCACGCGGCCGTAATCCACCTTCTTGTCGCCCCGCACAAAGACGCGCTCCTCCTGGCCGTTCTTGGCGATCTGGCCAAGTCGGGGGATGATCTCGTTGTCCTTCAGTTCAGCCTCGGCGAGGAAGACCTGCCCGCTCTGCCGGATGGACAGCATAATGGGCTTCTGGTCGACGTTCAGTTGCGCCGCCTTGGTCTGCGGCAGGTCGAGCGGAACGCCGACCGTCATCAGCGGCGCGGCGACCATGAAGATGATGAGCAGCACCAACATGACGTCGATGAACGGCGTCATGTTGATCTCGTTGATGACGCCGGCCCGGCGACCGCGCCGACGCCTGCGTCCGCCGCCGCCGGCGGCTCCGATCATGGCTCCCATCCGCCGACCTCAGGCCGCAAGCGCCATGCGCTCGTCGATCTGCCGGGACAGGATCGCCGAGAACTCGTCCGCGAACCCTTCGAGGCGTCCCTGCGCCTTCGAGACCTGCGCCTGCAGCTTGTTGTAGGCGAGAACGGCCGGAATCGCGGCAAAGAGGCCGATCGCGGTCGCGAAGAGCGCCTCGGCAATACCGGGCGCCACGACGGCGAGGCTGGTGTTCTTGGAGGCCGCGATCGACGTGAACGCCGTCATGATGCCCCAGACGGTGCCGAACAGGCCGATATAGGGGCCGGCCGAGCCGATCGAAGCAAGGAAGACGAGCTTGGAATCGAGCCGCTCGACCTCGCGCTGGATGGTCACGTCGAGCACCTTGTCGATCCGCTGGGCGAGGCTGGCGACCTGCCGGCCGGACCCCTCGAAGCTCCGCTTCCATTCGCGCATCGCCGCCACAAAAATGGCGGGCAGGCCGGCCGCAGGCTTGTCCTTCAGCGCCCGGTACAGTTCGTCGAGCGACTGGCCGGACCAGAACACGTCCTCGAACCGGTCCATCTCGGCCCGGGTGCGGCGGAAGAGCAGCGTCTTGTCGATGATGATCGCCCAGCACCAGACGGAGGCGGCCAGAAGACCGATCATGACAAGCTTCACGACCGGGGAGGCGCTCATGAAGAGGCCCCAGAGCGATAGATCGTGGGCGACGGGGAGGGCGTCAGCCGGGTTCATTCTCGACAAGTCCTCATCAGCAGCGCACCGAAGATCTGCGGTCGCGCCGTTCGTCGAAAGATCTCGGGCAGAGCGTCTCTCGGTGTGCCGGAAATCTGTCGAAAGTAAGAGCGCCCGCCTGCATAAGGTTCGCAGATCCCACTTAACACATTGTCAGGGTTAAGGGTGCGTTACCTCGCCGTTCCGTCCCGGTTCATGATGCCGACCAATGGTCCGAGCGGAAGAAGCCAGTCCTGCCGCTTCACATCGGGCGAGTAGAGGCTCGATACGGAACCGTCGAGGAAGAGCGCGTCGCGGCATCCGAGCGCGTCCCGGAACAGCCGCGCAAACTGCCCGAAGCTCACCGGTCCGTCGGAGATCGCGAACAGGACCGTCTTCGGATCCTTTATCCCGACACCATTGCGAAGCTTCCTGGACGGGCCGTCCTCGGAGATCTTCGGATGCAAGCGCCCGCCGATGACGAGCATTGGGCCGGACTGGGTTGCGAATTCCGCCTTGGGCCTGCGCTTGAGATAGGCGCCGGTCTCCATAACGGCGGCTTTTCCTTTCTCGATGAAGAAGATGCCGTTCGGCTTCAGGTGAAAATTGCCCTGGCCGCCGGCGGTGCTGGCCGCCTTCAGCTGGCGCCCGTTCTCGACATAGAGGCCGACGGGCGCCAGTGCGGGATCGTACATGCCGGCATTCATGGCGGCGAGCAGTCCCGGACCGGCCTCAGGGAGCAGCCGCCGGAAACCCCCATAGGGATCGCCGTCCTTCGCCTTCCAGAAGAGCCGGATATCGTGCCGACGCAGGTCCGCCGTGCAGACGGTATAGCCCTGGTCCTCATGGGTCAGG
This sequence comes from Pseudomonadota bacterium, assembly GCA_023423995.1. GTDB lineage: Bacteria > Pseudomonadota > Alphaproteobacteria > Rhizobiales > Beijerinckiaceae > Enterovirga. Next base: position 9,432 of record JAFAEL010000227.1, read on the forward strand.
CGGCGGCAGACGGGCTCGGCCGCGCTGGTGGCGGGATGCGGCCGAGCGAAGGCAAGCAGCGCGACGGCCGCAGCGACCTTGATCAAGACTCGCTTCATGCGCCCGCGGCCTCCAGGAGGCGCCTTAGATCGTCCGGCAGGCGCGCGGGCTTGCCTCCCGCAAGGACAGCCACATGCACGTCGGCCGTGAGCAGGACCGTGTCGTCCCGGAGGATCCGCTGTGCCATGCGGAGTGAGGCGCCGCGGATCTCAACCGTCTCGGTTTCGACGGTCAGCACATCATCCATGCGGGCGGGCCGGACGTATTCGATGGTCATCCGCCGCACCACGAAGATAAAGCCGCCCGGCTCGGCGTGCAGGATGGACTGGTCCACCCCGACATCCCGCAGGAGCTCCGTTCGCCCGCGTTCCAGAAAGCGCAGGTAGTTCGCGTGGTAGACGACCCCCGAGAAGTCAGTGTCCTCGTAGTAGACGCGGACGGAGAGCCGGTGACGGAAAGAATCGTGCATTAGCCCGAACAAGCAGCCTTGATGCGCTCGGACAAGGCCGCCGCGGCTGCAGCCCATTCCTCCATCGCCGGCTGAAGGTTCACATTCGCATCCTCCAGCCGCGAGATGGCGCGCTTGGTATCGTCATCAACCTTGGCACGCAGCGAGCTCAGATCGATCTCCCGAGCACCTCGGGCCAGCGCCTTCACACTCTCGCCGGAGGCGGTCAGCGCCGCCCGGTAGGTCGCGCACTCGATAGTCGACAGGCTCTGCGCACCCGCGCTGGTCGGAAGGGCAAGAAGGGCCAGCATGAACAGACGGCGCATGGAGAGCTCCGCGAGGACATCGCCGGCTAGAACGCCCCAGGCGTCCCGGCTGGTTCCTAATCTTCCTCCGCAAAGAGGCCGAACTGTGCCGCCGGATCGCGATTTGGCTCCGGCAGGCCGAGGTGACGGAATGCATGGGCGGTGAGGAGCCGCCCGCGCGGGGTTCGTTGGACGAAACCGCGCTGGATGAGAAACGGCTCGATGATCTCCTCGATCGCATCGCGCGGCTCCGAAAGGGCCGCCGCGATCGTCTCCACGCCGACCGGCCCGCCCCCGTAGTTCGCGGCGATCATCGTCAGGTACTTGCGGTCCATCTGGTCGAGCCCCGCCGCATCGACGTCGAGCAGCCGGAGCGAGCTGTCCGCGATCTCGCGCGTGATCCGGTCCGATCCCTCCACCAGCGCGAAATCGCGGACCCGGCGCAGCAGCCGCCCGGCGATGCGGGGGGTGCCGCGCGAACGGGCTGCGATCTCGCGCGCGCCGGCAGGCTCGATGCCGATGCCGAGCACACGCGCGCCGCGGCTTACGATCAGCTCGAGTTCGTCGGTGTCGTAGAATTCGAGGCGGATCGGAATACCGAACCGGTCCCGAAGAGGCGTCGTGAGGAGGCCGGCCCGGGTGGTTGCGCCGACCAGCGTGAATCTGGGGAGGTCGATCTTCACCGATCGGGCGGCCGGCCCCTCCCCGATCATGAGATCGAGCTGATAATCCTCCATGGCGGGATACAGGATCTCCTCCACGGCCGGATTGAGCCGGTGGATCTCGTCGATGAACAGGACATCGCGCTCGTCCAGATTGGTGAGCTGGGCCGCGAGGTCGCCCGCCTTGGCGATCACGGGGCCGGAGGTCGAGCGGAAATTCACCCCGAGTTCCCGCGCCACGATCTGGGCCAGCGTCGTCTTGCCGAGCCCTGGTGGGCCGACGAACAGCACGTGGTCCAGCGCCTCTCCCCTGCCCTTGGCGGCATCGATGAAGACCTGCAGGTTCTTGCGCGCGGCACGCTGGCCGATGAATTCGGCGAGCGCCAGCGGGCGCAACGAGGCGTCGGGATCGTCCCCCCGGCGCTCCGGGCTAACGAGAGTCTTTTTGGAGGGAACGGCCAAGGCTGCCCGATTTCGATTCCGCGCCTCAGGCGGCGCAGACCGGACCTAGCACAGCTTCGCCCGTTGGGCCGAACAGTGCCGTCTGGCTAGCGCTTCTCGGGCGCGATCACCTGCACGCCACTGTCGATCGCCGCCGGGGGTGCGACACGACCGTCTCGGCGATTGCGGGCGTTCGGATCCCCGCGAACGCTTTGCGTCGTGTCGGGAGAGATTCTGCGCGGATCGGGTCGGCTGACGGTCGATTCACGATCTGGGGTGTTGTCGCGCAGCGGAACTGAGCTTGGGCTCTGCGCGAGCGCAGGCGCTGCGGCGACGAGCGCGGCAAGGCCGAGAAGATACTTGGTCATGGCTCCCTCCTGGTGAGAGCCAACCGGAAGGACCGGGGCAGGTTCCCCGGTCGCAATCAGCGAGCGGCGGCGAGTTCCCGCAGGCCCAGCCTGATCAGCATCGGTGCCTCTGCACCCTCGCCCGCGCTCTTGAGCGCGGCCGCGACGGCTGCGGAAGCCTGCGCCTGGGCGTAGCCGAGATTTACGAGGGCAGACACCGCATCGGAAATGGCAGGCGGTGCGGATCTGTCTTCCACGGCACCTGAAAGCCGCACGAGACCCGGATCGACGGCTCCGAAGATCGGCGCCTTGTCCTTCAGCTCGGCGACGATGCGGGCCGCGAGCTTCGGCCCCACCCCGGGCGACCGCGCAACCGCGGCCTTGTCGCCTGTCGCGACCGCCGTTGCGAGGCTCCCGGGATCGAGCGAGGACAGAATGGCAAGCGCCACCTTCGCGCCGACGCCCTGCACTGTTTGCAGGAGCCGGAACCATTCGCGCTCGGCATCCGACTCGAAGCCGTAGAGCCGGATCATGTCCTCGCGGACGTGAGTATCGATCGAGAGCGCCGCCGCCTCGCCGAGGCCGGGCAGCCGCTGCAGCGTCCTGGACGAGCAATGGACGACATAGCCGACGCCCTGTACGTCGATGATGGCGTGGTCCTCGCCGTAGCTGTCCACCACGCCTTTCAGCTTGCCGATCATGACGCCATCCTGACCAGCGCCTTCGCCCTGCGGTGATGCGCGTGCGTGACGGCGATCGCCAGCGCGTCGGCCGCATCGGCCGAGGCTGGATCGGCCTTCGGCAGCAGCACCTTCACCATGGCCTGGATCTGCCGCTTGTCGGCGTGACCGGTTCCGACCACCGTCTTCTTCACGAGGTTGGCCGCGTATTCCGCGACCGGAAGACCGGCGAGGGCCGGAACGAGGAGAGACACCGCCCGGGCATGGCCGAGCTTCAGCGTCGCCTGCGCGTTGGTGTTGACGAAGGTTTCCTCGACCGCGACCTCGTCCGGGGCCTGGCTGCGCACGGTCGCGGAGATCCCTTCGTGGAGCTCGCGCAGACGCTCGGCCAGCGAAAGCTCCTCGGAGGAGGTGACGAGCCCCGACGCGACATAGGTCAGCCGCGTACCTTCGACGATTACCACGCCCCAGCCGGTGCGGCGGAGGCCCGGGTCGAGGCCGAGGATGCGAATCGGGGGCTCGCGCATCCTATCCGTCTACCGGAGACGCGTTACCGGATCACGCGGAGCGGCGGCAGACGAAATCCTGCTGTGTCGTCCAGGTGCTGCCGCCGTCGCCGGATACGGTGTTGCGCCAGAGGAACCGGCCCGGCGCGATGTCGGAGAAGATCCAACGCATCGGCCTGTCGTCCCCGGGCTCCTGCCCTTCGAGCACGATCTCGTCGCCGATCCCGCGTGCGATGAAGGGGATCACGGCCCCGCGCATCGGGCCGATCCAGGTCGAACGCCAAGCGCCAAGCGCAGGATCGTAGAAGCGCAGGGAGGAGCCGTACTCATAGAGGTCGCTCCGGGCCGTGCGCTCGATCCGGGGCGGCACGATCCAGATGTCCTGGACCGCCCTTCCCTCCAGAACCCAGGCGAAATGCCATTCGCCCCTCTCGCGCCGCACGGGCGCGCCAGCCTCATACCAAGTGACGTCCAGATCCCAGCTGCCGACGAACTGGCCGAAGAGCATCAGCTCGTCGCGATGGTCCGGATGCGGGCCCGAGGCTGCGAGCGCCTCGAGCGCAGGCGGCAGCGGGCCGGTCAAGGCGTCAGCTCATCTTGGCCATGAGGGCTTCGGAGAGCTCGAAGTTCCCGTAGACGTTCTGCACGTCGTCGTGGTCCTCGAGCGCCTCGACGAGCCGCACCAGCTTTTCGCCCGCCTCGTCGTCGACGGCCACCGCATTCTGCGGCTTCCACACGAGCGCCGACTTGCGGGGCTCGCCGAAGCGGGCTTCCAGGGTTTTCGTCACCTCGCCCAGCGCGCCCTGGTCGCAATAGACGGTATGGCCGTTCTCGTCGGATTCGACGTCCTCTGCACCCGCCTCGATCGCGGCCTCGAGCATGGCGTCGGCATCGGCTGCCTTGGCGTCGAACTCGACCACGCCGACCCGGTCGAACATGAAGGCGACGGCGCCGGTCTCGGCGAGGTTGCCGCCCGCCTTCGTGAACACCGACCGGACGTCCGAAGCCGTGCGGTTGCGGTTGTCCGTCATGGCCTCCACGATCACGGCAGCGCCGCCCGGGCCATAGCCCTCGTAGCGGATCTCCTCATAGTTCTCGGCATCGCCGCCCGACGCCTTGCTGATCGCGCGCTGGATGTTGTCCTTGGGCATGTTCTCGGCCCGGGCCGCCAGGATGGCAGCACGCAGCCGGGGATTCATGGCCGGGTCGGGCGTGCCCATCTTGGCCGCGACGGTTATCTCGCGCGCCAGCTTGGAGAACAGCTTGGAGCGCTGCGCATCCTGGCGCCCCTTCCGGTGCATGATGTTCTTGAACTGGGAATGCCCGGCCATGCCTCACCTGTGTGTCGTCAGGCGCCGGGGAGCCCCGCATGCACCTGGGGAAAAGCTGACCGGGACTTAGGAGAGGTTGCGCCGTTTGTCATCCGGGCGGCAGAGAGCGGGATGACTCGGGCTCGGGAGGATCGCGCATGCTGAGGTTGGACGGAAAGGTCGCGGTCGTAACGGGCTGCGGATCGAGCGGGCCTGGCTGGGGCAACGGCAAGGCCATCGCGACGCTGCTCGCCCGCCAGGGCGCGCGCGTGGTTGGCACCGACCGGAACGCCGGCGCCGCGGATGAGACCCGCCGTCTCATCGTAGAGGAGGGCAACGCCTGCGAGGTGGTAGTATCCGACGCGACCTCGCCCGAGGACGTCGAAGCCTTCATATCGGAGACGGCCGAGCGGTACGGCCGCATCGACATCCTGGTCAACAATGTGGGCCAGTCCGAACCGGGTGGCCCGGTGGAGATGGCGCTCGAGACCTGGGAGGCGCAGTTCCAGCTCAACGTCACGACGGCCTTCCTGACCTGCAAGCACGCGATCCCCATCATGGAACGGCAGGGGGGCGGCTCGATCGTGAACGTCTCGTCCGTCGCGGCACTCCGCTACATCGGCAAGCCGCAGGTCGGATACTCCGCCGCAAAGGCGGCACTGATCCAGTTCACCCGCACCACCGCCATCATCCATGCCTCCACGGGCGTGCGCCTGAACTGCGTGGTGCCCGGCCTGATGCACACGCCGCTCGTGGAGCGGCTCGCGGAGAAATATGCTGGCGGCGACTATGACGGCTTCGTCAGCAGGCGCAACAACCAGGTCCCGATTGGCCGCATGGGCGACGCTTGGGACGTCGCCAACGCCACATTGTTCCTGGCGTCCGACGAGGCCCGGTACGTCACGGCTACCGAGCTCATCGTGGATGGCGGCATCACGGCCGCGACGCGCTAGCGCCTCTTCGTATCGCGCTCGATCAGGTCGGCGATGCTGATCCCGCCGGAGCGGGACTTGCTCTCCGCCATCGCGAGCACGATCGGCCTGGACTTCGTCGGCGGCTGCTGCGCGGCGACCTGGGTCGGCTTCGCCTTGCCTGGAGCAGGCTTCGCCAACACCGAGGCGATCTGCGCCGGATCGAACGTCGGGCGCTTGCCCGGCGCTGCCGACGCGAGCGCCACCGGTTGCACCGGCCTCGCTGAGGGTTTTGCAACGAGGACGGTCGGCTCGGGCCTCCCGGCGGCGGAAGCCGGTGCCCTCGTGGCGACCATGAGCGGCGCGGGCCGTGCCACCCGGTCGGGCGCCGCGTCCGCCACCACGACGGGTGCCGAGGGCTCTGCCGGCTTGCCGAAGTTCCGGGCGAAGCTATTTGCGGAAGGCCAAGCCGGTGCGCCGGGCGCCGGGTGGCGCTTGTCATAGAAGATATTGCCCCCGGCGAGCGTCACGTACTTCATGTTGCGGTAGGGGAAGCTGTAGCCGGCCGTGTGAAAGAACATGGCCGCCCCGACGCCGGCATGCCGCTGGCCCGAAAGCACGGCATCCGCGGCCCGCTCCGCGCGCGCCCAGGAGGAGTGGCGCTTATTGACGTGCTTGCTCAGCGCCCCCTCGGCGAACTGGTTCTGCTGCCCGACCACGCCACAGACAGTCTTTGGATATTTGGGCGATTGCAGCCGGTTCATCACGACGGTGCCAACCGCCAGCATGCCGTCGTCGCTGGAGCGGTTGGATTCGAAATACATGACCCGCGCCATGCACTCCTTCTCGCTGAGCTGTGCCGTGGGCCCGAACCCGCCCGGATTGTGACCGCAGGCGCCGAGCGTGAGCGCCGTCAGCGTAAGCGCCAGGACGGCGGGAATACGCGGATGCTTCGCCAAGCCGATACTCCATACGCACCGCCGGCAGACACGCACCGGCGGCAATGGCTGGGCCGCGAGCTGTGACCTCGCGACATCGAAGCCTCAAAAGCCGCGCATTCGCTTAAGAAACCGTGACCCCAAACGGGCCCGGTGGTGGTCAGGCCGTGGTCGCCGGGCCGACCTCCCCAACAGCCGCCCTGACCCGCGGCACCACCTCCGAGGCATAGAGCTCGATGCACCTCATGAGGCGTGCGTGGGATAGCGGCCCGGCACTGTACTTGAGCTGGAATCGCGAGACGCCGAGCGCCCGGACGGTCCGGGCGATCTTGGCCGCGACCGTCTCGGGGCCGCCCACATAGAGCGACCCGTGCTCGATCTCCCGGTCGAATTCGGCCCGGCTCATCGGCGGCCAGCCGCGCTCCGCGCCGATGCGGTCGCGCATGCTCTTGTAGTCGGGGAAGAACTCCTCGCGAGCGAGCGTGTCCGTCTCTGCCACGTACCCCGGCGAGTGGACGCCGATCGGCTTGGCCGTCCGGCCAATGCTCGCGTAGGCCCGAAGGTAGAGATCGACATAAGGGCGGAAGCGCGCGGGCTCGCCGCCGATGATGGCGAGCATCAGCGGCAGGTCGTACCGGGCGGCGCGGATCACCGATTCCGGCGAGCCTCCCACGCCGATCCAGGTGGTGAGGCGTCGACCCTCCATCTCCGGGAACACGCGTTGCCCCTTCAGGGGTGGCCGAACCGTCCCTTGCCAGGTGACAGGCCCGTTCTCCAGCAGCGCCGCGAACAGGTCGAGCTTTTCGGAGAACAGCGTCTCGTAGGCATCCAGTGGGTAGCCGAAGAGCGGAAAAGACTCCGTGAACGAGCCGCGCCCGAGGATCACCTCGGCCCGGCCGTTCGCGACGGCGTCCAGCGTGGAGAAGCGCTGGAAGACGCGCACTGGGTCGTCGGAACTGAGGACGGTGACGGCCGAGCCGAGCCGTATACGCTCTGTCCGCGCTGCGATCGCAGCCAGGACCATCTCGGGCGACGACACGGCGAAGTCGGCGCGGTGATGCTCGCCCACGCCGAAGAAGTCGATGCCGAGCCGGTCGGCGAGGACACCCTCCTCCACGACATCGCGGATGACCTGCGCGGCAGGAAGGGGGCGCCCCTCGCCATCCGCCGTGACATCGCCGAAGGTATCGAGGCCGAATTGAAGCATGATCGCCGCTAATTACGGATGGATTTCGGCGGGATGTCGCCCGTCCGGTGACGACCGTGAAGGGGCCTTGTCGCAACCGACCGGTTGCGCGCTTGCAAGCACCTACTCCCAGAACCCCGGCCGGCTCTCCTCGAGGTTCGGCCCGATCCGGATCGCCGCGATCTTCACGGCGAGGCCGGTGCGGTCGTCGGTTTCGACCGCGAGGCCGGACAAGGTGCCCTCCCCGGTCGCGACCTCGGCTCGCGTGCCCGGCGTCTTCTCGACGAAGCGGCGCACCGGCTCGTCCTTGGCCAGCCCGAGAATGGATTCGTAGTCGCCGCACATCCCGGCGTCCGACATGTAGGCCGTCCCGCCCGGCAGCACGCGATGGTCGGCAGTCGGCACATGCGTGTGCGTGCCGACCACCATCGAGACGCGCCCGTCGAGATAATAGCCGATCGCCTGCTTCTCGCTCGTCGCCTCGGCATGCATGTCCACGATGATGGCGTCGGCGACCTGGCCGAGTGGGCACTGAACGATCTCGCGCTCGGCTGCCGCGAAGGGATCGTCGAGCGGGTCCATGAACAGGCGACCCATCACGTTCACAACGAGCACGCGCGCGCCCGACCTTGTATCGACGAGGGTCGCGCCACGGCCGGGTGTGCCGGGCGGATAATTGGCCGGGCGAAGAAGCTTCGGCTGCCGCTCGATGAACACGAGCGCCTCGCGCTGGTCCCAGGAATGGTTGCCGAGTGTGACGGCGTCGGCGCCGGCCTCCAGGAGTTCGTCGCAGATCTGCTCGGTGATGCCGAACCCGCCGGCCGAGTTCTCGCCGTTGATGACGACGCAATCGAGCGCCCAGCGCTCCCGCAGGCCGGGCAGGCGATCGAGCACCGCCTTGCGGCCGGGACGCCCGACGATGTCGCCGAGAAAGAGGAGACGCATGGGAGGCCTATTGCGGCCGGATGATCCCGGCCTCCGTGACGATGAGATCGAGGAGCCGGTCATGCGGCTCCCGCGGCACTTCCTCGATCTCCTGGACCGCATAGGCAAGCCCTATGGCGATCACCGGATGATGCGACGAGAGCTCCGCGATCGAGCGGTCGAAGTGCCCCTTACCGTAGCCGAGCCGCCCGCCACGCCTGTCGAAGGCCGCGAGGGGGACGAGCAGCGCCCTCGGAAAAACCTCCGGCGCGTCCGGGCCGGGCTCGCTGACGCCAAAACCGCCATGAACGAGCACGTCGCCTGGGCGCCATTCGCGCCAGGAGAGATGCGGGTGCCGGATCTGGGAGAGCGCGATGCTCTGGCT
>JAFAEL010000178.1 GCA_023423995.1 Pseudomonadota bacterium
TTTGCGGATTTGCCTGGTCCCTCCCGGCATCCCGCGACGGTCTTTTCGGCCCCTGGGCACACGCCCGGTCAGCCGCCCGGGCGCCACGGTTTCCGGAACCGCGACCTCGGGACCCGCCCTCCCCTCCGACAACGGTGCCCGGTGTCGACCGCCGTTCCCCCGCCGGAGAGGAGTGACGGTTATATAGGAATAAATGCTAGATCTGTCAACTGGGGATTCCGCTCACACCGGCGGATGCCGGTGCCCAGGGGGTGGGCCCCGGCCTGCGCCGGGGCGAGCGGGAGAGGCTGGATCGCTTCGCTACGCTCGCAATGACGAGCCCGACCGCGCCGTCGCGCGCCGCTTCGCAGCGCTCCCCATCCGTCGAGACGCCGCTGCGCGGCTCCACAGGGTGACGAAGGTGGCCGTCCGGCCAGGTCAAGGCCGTCATCGGTCGCGTGGCGGGCGTCCTTGCCCCTGGAGGGCTGGGCGACGCTTGTGTTCGCCGCCCAGCCCAGCCGCCCGGCTCCGAGGACCACGAGAGCAGGCGACCGTGGGAATCGTGCACGAGAGCGCCGAGGCGTCACCTACCGCCAAGTGGGTATTGGCAAGGTGCTGCGCCCCCCAAAGTATTGGCCGTCTCCCGCCGGGAGATGATTGACGGAAGGGTCTGACTTGCCCGCTCAGCTCCGCCTGAGCGGGCTTTTTGTTCGTGGAGGCCGGGCGGCGCTTGGAATCACCGCCCGGCCCCGTCGCCCTGGCCTGAGGGACCGCTAGAGGACGACTGGGATCATCCTGCACGAGTGAGCCGGGCGGTCACCTAACCCTAAGTGGGTACGGCAGGGCGGAACGAACTGGAGCACGGTCGACGTGTCGCATCAGCAATGCGCCGGCAAGTGCCCGCCCCGGCTTCGCTGAGTTTTGTGCTTTGGTTTAGGGGCCGTGCCCGTGCCACCGAGCTTTGCATCGCCATCCGGTGCCCCTCAAAAGCGCGCAACTTGGCTTCTCGGCCGTACGCTCCCGAAGTCGTCACCTAAGAGGCGCCGTAGCCATCTGGCGCGCCTGTTCGCCCGACGCCAGGCAACTTGAGCGGGCCTTATGCGTTCGGAGCCCTGGCGAGTCTAATGGCGGTTCATTCGGAAAACGGCGTACACCGAAATAGGTGCGCTGATTAATACCGCAGAAATTCTTATTTCGTCTCAATCAATGCGGGAACTAGACAGAAAAGGACAAGTTGTGGATCCTGTCCCCAGAATAAGTTGTTAGGTAGACGCACATGAGCGCAGATAAGGAAGATCGCGGCATCAAAGAGCACGTGAGGAACGCATTACGCCGGATTCCGCCTTCCGCAATCACAGTCATCCTATGTGGGGCAACTTATCGCATCCTTCCCAGTCCGAAGTGGCGAGATCAGGCTCAACGGAAGGTCAGCCAGAACAGAATCGCTGTCATCGACTAGGCGTAAGCTCCAGCCAGTCCAGTCATTTGAGCTGCTGGAGTCCTCGCTCCGCAACTCGGCCATCGCCCTTAGCGCCTCTGTACGGGCCTCTTCGAGAGATGACACGTCGACACCTACCTCGTCGAGCAGTGTCGTTCCCTGTGGGCCGAGGAGGTGAAAGAAGCACCTCATGAGACCCTCCTGCTGCTTTAGTCGAATGTAATCCTAAGCAAGTCAGTACTGCTGTCGAGTACCCATTTCGAGGCGGCTTGGTTGCGCACCGGCAGCCCCCCGGGGGGCTTCCGGAGGCGACAGAGTACTCAGTATGCGCGAGTGGCCGTAGCGAGCGCGTATCGGCGCTCCCTTTACGTTTGGACCGCGACCATCCAGCGAGTGGGCCGTGACATCCGCGGGTGTTTTCTGTCGCGACCTCGACGTCGAGGTCATGACGGAGTCGGAGGCGCTTCTCGCGGAGTGGAACCACCTGCACAAACGGGCTTTTGAGCCTCACGTTTCGCAGGGGTACGAGGGGACACGCGCCGCGTGGAAATCGAGGCCCATCCGCAAGGCCAATAGCTTGTCTGCCCGGTTATCCGGAGACCGGGCCGGCTTGTCCTCGTCTGGCCTCGGCGGCGCATCCGCTAGCGCGGGCTCTGGACCGCCATCGGAGCGTGGGCCGGTCTATAAGGGCACACTCAAACTGGGAGGCGCGCCCCCTCTCAGCTGCCCTCGACCTTGGACAGACCAAGCCTGTCCAGAAGGTGGGGCGAGACTTCGAACCGAGACATTGCGGCGTGCCAGCCGGCTATGCTCGCCTCGGCTCCGTCACCCGGCCAGGTGTGGTTCGCGCCAGGGCAGCAAAGGATCGAGCAACCACCTCACTTGATCGCGCGAGCAATTCCGCCGTTTTGTCGCATTGCGAGTGGGTTCTGTGCAGAAGCCAGACCGTTTGCGCCTGCCGAAGATTGAAAGCTTCGCAATAGAAGCGGTACTCTGCATCGCCCATTGACTGAATCCGGTCCCTGCTCTGTCCCCGAAGATTTTGGGTGCTCCCGAGCCCAGCGCTAGCCCTCGCTAGATCACAACCAAGAGATCGACGGCACGGCGCATGTCGAAGCTGGTTCGCGGGGCTTAACCAAAGTGAATGCTGGAGCGGTCCTTCTCTTCCACGGTCCCGGTATGACGCCCGGCGGGAATGACGACAGCCGAGTCGAGGGAAGTCTGCTCGCTATCGAGGAGAGCCGCATCGCGTTCCGCCGATGCGAGAGGCTCGCCAACGAACTCGCTATCCTCCGTGTGATCGCGACCGCTATCGTCGATTTGGATTCTGCTTCGCAGGCCAAAGAGCAGCCCTCGGCGCTGCGGCTTAGCTTGGCCCATCTCGTGAACCAGCGGTCATCCGACAAGGACGACTGGGGCCGCTATTGGGTCGAAAGCGGCCCCTCACGAGGCGATTAGACCCCCTGCGAACAGCAATGTCGCCAGTGAACCCAAAAGGGTTCGCACGTTGTGGAGCCTGCCCCAGCGAAGGAGCAGCGCGCGGCATTCCGCGCCCGCGTCCTGAAGGGGCGTCGCGAGGAGGCGCTTGTTCGTGGGCATGATGGCGAGCAGCGTGAACGGCCAGTTTGCGAGCAGGACGAGGCTGCCGGCGAGCCAGGTCCAGTCGCCGCGCTGGTGGAAGGCGACGAGGCCCAGCACGCCTCCGAGGATCGCCAGCCCGGCCTGGATGGGCAGGGCCCGCCTGTAGCTCGGCTGCCATCGCGCCAGCATGGGGCCGTCCGCCAGCCCGAGCCGGGCGGGATGCTCGATGAAGGTGATGTAGGCGGCAGCGCCCGCGAACAGGGCGGCGGCCAGGAGGGCGAGGACGGGAACGGCCGGCATGTCATCTCCTCGGAAGGTGGGGAGATGCCCGTCCAATGGAGGCGTCTCCCCGAATGGCTCGGGTCGACGCCGTGGCTGGGAAGAACCCGCGGGATGCGGGCGCAGGAGCTACCGACCTGCAACTCTATTTTCGGCCTCGAAAATCTGCCGCACGACGCGCGCGTTTGCAATCGGCGGCATCCGGCATGGGGCGGGCGGGGATCCCGCCTCCGCCACCGGACGGCCGCCGCGAAGGTGTGCCGGCGCCTATTCCTTCGCCAGGTCCGCCAGGAGGCTCGCTGCGACGGTGAGCTTCGAGACCGTCAGGCCGGAGCTGGCGATGGCCTGCACGGCGCCCCTGATGCGGTCGATCTCGCCGCCGCGGGCGGCGGCCCAGTTCGCGACGCGCTCGGCCCCGGGGGCGCCGTCGCGGCCGGCGATCTCGGCCGTGAGCTTGCGGTGGGCGGCCGCGAGCGCGTCGACGGCCCGGTCCCGGGCGAGCCTGTCGTAGTGATCCACGACCTGGATGGCCAAGGCGGCGTTCGCCAGCTCGCCGAGCCCGAAGAGCCCGTCGGCCGCGAAGTGGACCCGGGCGATCTCCGCGACCGGACGCCCGGTGCGGCCGGCCACCAGGACGATGTCCGGCGCGGCGACGAGATCCTGGAGGGCCGTGAGCCGGGATGCGACCGCCTCCGGCACGCCGGCCTCGACGAGCGAAGCCGTGCGGTCGGACCAGCTCTTCGCCGCCTGCGGGGAGAGGGCGTCGGCGAGGCTCGCCGCCACCTCCGCGATGCCGCCCGCGTAGAGCCCCACCACCTCGTCGAGGCTCCGGGTGCGGAAATCGACGTTGCGGGTGAACCACACCATGCGCGAGAGCGTGAGGTCCTGGACGGAGGCGTAGAGGCTGAGCTGGAGCGCGCCGGGGATCCGGCCGTCGAGCGCGTCGAGCGCGTTGTTGAGCTCGATCAGGGCGAAGGAATCGCGCGTCGCCGCATAGGCGGCCGCGATGGTCGGCGCATCCGCGCCCGTCTCGTCGCCGAGGCGCGTGACGACGCTCGGCCCGCCGCGATTGACGATGGCATTGGCGAGCTGGGTCGCGATGATCTCGCGCCGCAGGCGATGGCCCGCCACGGCGTCCGGGAAGCGCTCCCGCAGCGGGACCGGGAAGTAGCGCTCGAGCTCGCGGCCGAGATAGGGGTCGTCCGGGACGGCGCTGGCCAGCAGCTCGTCGTGCAGCGACAGCTTCGCATAGGCGAGGAGCACGGCGAGTTCCGGGCGGGTGAGGCCGCGCCCCTGCGCGCGCCGCGTCTCGATCTCGGCCGTGCCCGGCAGGAATTCGAGCGCGCGGTCGAGCCGGCCGGCGCTCTCCAGGACGCTCATCAGCCGCTCGAGGAAGCCGAGATCGCCCACGCCCCGGCGCTCGGCCAGCGAGAGCGCGAGCGTCTGGAGGTAGTTGTTGCGCAGGACGAGCTGCGCGACCTCGTCCGTCATCTCGGCCAGGAGCGCGTTCCGGGCCTCGCCGTCGAGGCGCCCGTCGCGCTGCGGCGTCGCGAGCGCGACCTTGATGTTCACCTCGACGTCGGAGGTGTTCACGCCGGCCGAATTGTCGATCGCGTCCGTGTTGAGGCGGACGCCCGCGCGGGCGGCCTCGATGCGGCCGCGCTGGGTCATGCCGAGATTGGCGCCCTCGCCCACCACCCTGGCGCGCAGCTCCGCCCCGGCGATCCGGATCGGATCGTTGGCGCGGTCGCCCGCGGCGGCGTCGGATTCGTCGGAGGCCCGGATATAGGTCCCGATGCCGCCGAAGAAGAGCAGCCCGACCGGGGCGCGCAGGATGGCGCTCATCACCTCGTTGGGGGCCGCCTCGTCGCGATCGAAGCCGATCGCCGCCCGCGCCTCGGGCGAGAGCCGGATCGATTTCGACGAGCGCGGGAAGATCCCGCCGCCGGGCGAGATCAGCGAACGGTCGTAATCCGCCCAGCTCGAGCGCGGCAGCTCGAACAGCCGCTTGCGCTCGGCCCAGGCGCGCTCCGGGTCCGGGTTCGGATCGATGAAGATGTCGCGGTGGTCGAAGGCGGCGACGAGCCTGATCGCGCGCGACAGGAGCATGCCGTTGCCGAAGACGTCGCCCGACATGTCGCCGACGCCCGCCACCGTGACGGGCTCGGACTGGATGTCGATGTCGATCTCGCGGAAATGGCGCTTCACGGCCTCCCAGGCGCCGCGGGCCGTGATGCCCATGGCCTTGTGGTCATAGCCGTTCGAGCCGCCGGACGCGAAGGCGTCGCCAAGCCAGTGGCCCCTCTCGACCGAGATGGCGTTGGCCGTGTCGGAGAAGGTCGCCGTGCCCTTGTCGGCCGCCACGACCAGATAGGGATCGTCCCCGTCGTGCCGCACCAGCTCCGGCGGCGGCACGACGCGGTCGCCGTCGAGGTTGTCCGTCACGTCGAGCAGCGTGCGGATGAAGATGCGGTAGGCCTCGGTGCCTTCCTCCATCCAGGCGGCGCGGTCGCTCGGGGCGGGGAGGCGCTTGGGGAAGAAGCCGCCCTTCGCGCCCACGGGCACGATCACGGCGTTCTTGACCTGCTGCGCCTTCACGAGGCCGAGGATCTCCGTGCGGAAATCCTGCGGCCGGTCGGTCCAGCGGATGCCGCCGCGCGCGACCTTGCCGAAGCGCAGGTGCAGCGCCTCGAGCCGCGGCGAGTTCATGAAGATCTCGTAGAGCGGGTGCGGGCGGGGCAGCTCGTCCACGCGGGCGCCCTCGAACTTGAACGCGATCGTCTCGACCGGCAGGCCGTTCTGCCCGATCTGGAAGAAGTTCGTCCGGACGCAGGATTCCATCAGGTTGAGGAAGCGGCGGAGGATGCGGTCCTCCTCCAGGCTCGACACCTCGCGCAGGAGCTCCTCCAGCTCGCGGCGCACCTCCTCCTCGCCCGCGCGGTCCGCCGCCGGATGCGGGTCGAACCGGGCATAGAAGAGCGCCACCAGCTTGCCGACGATCGGGGCGTGGCGGGCGAGGACCGCGGCCAGGTAGTCCTGCCCGTAGGGGATCACGATCTGGCGCAGGTAGCGGCCGAAGGCCCGCATCAGGGCGGCCTCGCGCCAGCCGAGCCCGGCTTCGAGCACGAGCTTGTTGAAGCCGTCCGATTCGGTGACGCCGCGGAAGATGGCCAGGAGGGCCGCCTCGACCCGGGCCTCCGTCGCCGCGATGTCGATCGGGGCGCCGGTCGCGCGCTCCAGCGCCATGTCGTGCAGCCAGATGCGGGCCGACGCCTCGGCGCCGGCCGGCGAGATGCGGTAGGTGCGCTCGTTGACGACCCGGAAGCCGAGCCGCTCGAGAAGCGGGACCCGGTCCGAGAGCGGCATGCTGACGCCGCGCGAGAAGAGCTTCAGGTTGACCCGGTCGTCGGCATCGCCCTCGCGCCGGTAGAGGTCGACGGCGCGGGGCCGCGCCTCCGACAGCCGCTCGATCGTGTCGATGTCGGAGAGCGCCTGGGCGGGATCGAAGAAGTCCCGGTAGGCGGCCCCGAACGCCTCGGCGTAGCGGCCCGAGAGCTCGCGCGCCCGGGGGGAGGGCAGGGCCGCCGCGAGCGCCGCGGACAGCTTGTCGGCCCAGGTCCGGACGATGTTGGCGATCGCCCGCTCGACCGTGTCGCGCGGGACGTCCGGCACCTTCTCGGTGTCGCGCCCGATGATGAAATGCGTCCGCGCCAGCGGGCCTTCCGGATAGGCCGGGTAGGCGGCCGAGACGCGGCCCTCGAAGGTGCGGGCCAGATACTCGCCGACGCGCCGGCGGACATCCGAGTCGTAGCGGTCCTTCGGCACGTAGACGATCACGGACACGAAGCGGCCGAACCGGTCGGGCCGCACCAGCGCCCGGATGCGCGGATGCTCCGTGAGGTGCAGGACGTCCAGCGCGAAGGAGAACAGCGTGTCCTCCTCGATCTGGAACAGCTCGTCCCGCGGGAAGACCTCGAGCACCTGGGTCAGCGCCCGGCCGTCGAAGCTCTCCGGATCGAAGCCGGCCTGTTCGAGGATGCTGGACGCCTTCCGCCGGAGATAGGGCACCTCCGTGACAGAGTTCGTGTAGGCGGTCGCCGTGAAGAGCCCGACCAGGGCGAACTCGCCCCACAGGCGGCCGGACGGGCTGAACAGCTTCGCCCCGACATAGTCGAGATAGGCGCGCCGGTGGACGCGCGACTTCACGCTCGCCTTGGTGACGAAGAGCAGCCGCGGACGGTCCAGGAAGGCGCGCAGCTCGGGCGTGACCGGGACGAACTCGCCGCCGCGCTTCAGGACATGCACGTCCGGGCTGCGGAGGAGCCCGAGGCCGGAGCCTTCGAGCGGCATGGAGGCGACCTCCCCGTCCTGGATCCGGTGCGCCCGCGCGCCGAGCAGGATGAAATTGCCGGAAGCGAGCCAGTCCAGGAAGGCGGCCGCCTCCCCGATCTCCGCCGGATCGAGGGAGGGCGGCCTGTCCCGGTATTCGGCCGCGAGCGCCTGGAGCTGCGCGCGCATGCGCTCGCCATCCGCGACCGCGGCCCGCACGTCGGCATAGACGCGGTCGAGCCCCGCCAGGAGGTCTTCCCGCTCCTCCTCCGGGAGGGCGTCGAGATGAATGTGGATCAGGCTCTCGCGCGAGCCCTCGCCCGTCTCCGGGCCGGCCTCGCCGATCACCCGGATGAGCGCCCCGGAATCATCCCGTTCGAGCGCCAGGATCGGGTGGGCGACGAGGTGCGGCTCGAGGCCCCGCTCGACCAGCTCTGCGAGCGTCGAATCGAGCAGGAAAGGCATGTCGTCGTTGACGGCCTCGAGCACCGTGACGCGACGGCGCGCGCCGTCCTGCTCGATCTCGCGGTCGCTCAGCCGGACGGAGGGGGCGCCGTGCGGGCGCGGCTCGGCGAGATGCGTCATCGCGTCGGCCGCGAAGGCGGCCAGCGTCTCGGCCCCATAGGGAGCCCTGTCGTCGGCCGGGACGCGCCGGAACAGGAGTTCGGCAAACCCTTCGTCTCCACCCGGGGAGACGGCCAGGCGCGACTCCTCGCTCGCCCGATCCGCACTCATCACAACCTCCGAGATGGGCCGCCGAATGCGGCAGAGACTAGCGGGTCGCGGGGCGCGAAACCACGGCCGGGCCGCGGAATCGATCGGGCCGGACTTCGTCGAGCTCGGCCCTCGAGACCTGCATCTTGGTCGGCGCCGACTGGATGGCGGCCGCGTCGAACAGGGCCTTGAGGGCCGCCCGCTCGTCGCCCGGGGCGGCCACGGAGGCGAGCCGCGCCGGCCGGACGGAGCCGCGCATCTCTCCGGTGATGACCGGGGCCGCGCCGGCGACGACCGGCCCGGCGAGCGGACGGAGCGGCGGCAGCGGCGCCGCGACCAGCAGCGGGGCGACCTCCTC
>JAFAEL010000042.1 GCA_023423995.1 Pseudomonadota bacterium
GTGATGCGGAGCGACTTGCCCTCGCACGCGAAGGTGAACTGGCAGGCGAGGTGGCGGTGCCGGTTCTGGTACACTACGCCGCAGACCGAATTCGGGTAGAGGCCGCTCCGGACGCGGTTCAGGACGACCTGCGCGACCGCCGCCTGGCCCTCCTGCGGTTCGCTCCGCGCTTCGAAATAGACCGCCTCCGCCAGGCATCGCTGCTCCCGTTCCAGGTTGCCGGGGGCAATCAGGTCGGCATAGCGCGGCGGCGATTCTGCTTCGAGGCGGGCGAGGCCGGCCGCAGGACTTTGCGGCAGCGATACCGGTGCGGCCGCGATTGCGAGCGGGATGCTCTCGACCGGGGCGGGCGTCGTGGACGCGAGCGCGACGGCGCGCGGCGTCGAGGGCGTGGCGCCATCCCCGGAGAGCCGGGCCGGCCCGCGGGACGCTCCGGTGGATCCGGCTGCGGCGGCTTTCGGCGACTGGACGGCACTCGAGTACCGGGTGGTGGTCGGAGCCTCGCCGGCCCAGGGCTCGAGCGAGCGCGAGGCCTCCCAATCGGGGCCATCCAGCGAGCCCGGCATCAGCACGGTCGGTGGCAGGACCTGCTCGTCCTGCGCGAAGGCGAGGCGCTGCGAGACGGGCGTCGAGCTGCGCGCGAGTTCGACGCCGCGGCGGCTCAGGCTCGGCTTGTGCTGAGGCAGAGGCTCGGCCTTGCGCGCACGCTCGATCTGGGGATCGAGAGCGCCAGGCCCCTTGGCCTCGAACCGCAACGTGGGCTGCGCGCTCCCGGGAACCAGGTCGTCGAGCCGAAGCCGCGGCAGCATCGCGCTCGCTCCGGCCAGGACACCGCCCGCCAGGACGAGCTGACCCTCATGCACCCGGGACTGACGGTAGGTCGGCGCGGCGCTGGCGCCTGCCTGCGGATCGTTGCTCGCCACGGCCGTGAAGGACACGAGCATGCCGACGGCCAACGCCCATGGCGCCACTGTTGCGCAAACCCAGCGCAGGTTCGAAAGCCGACCCATCCTCGTCCAAAGCCCGCCGGGAAACAGGGTCGAATTTTCGGCAATTACGGTTTCGGAGACGTTAAGGAGCGCAGATGCGGACCTATCCAGACACGCTCGGGGTCATCCTTGCCGGTGGGCTCGCGCGCCGCATGGGCGGCGGCGACAAGGGCCTGAACATGATCGCGGGTCGGCCGATCCTGGCGCAGGTCGCGGAGCGCCTGCGGCCGCAATGCGCGGGTCTGATTCTCAATGCCAACGGCGATCCGGAGCGCTTCGCAACGCTCGGGCTGCCGGTCGTGCCCGACTCGGTGCCGGGCTTCGCGGGACCGCTCGCGGGCGTCCTTGCGGGGCTCGACTGGGCAGCCGAGCACCGCCCCGACCTCGCCTGGATCGCTACGATCGGAGGCGACACGCCCTTCGTGCCGGGGGACTTCGTGGCGCGGTTGCACGCCGCCCGGGAGAGCGCCGGCGCGATGCTGGCCTCGGCTTCCTCCGGCGGGCGGACGCATCCGGTGAACGGCATCTGGCCCGTCGCGGTTCGCGAGGATCTGCGCCGGTCCCTTGTCCAGGACGAGGAACGCAAGGTGGGGCGGTGGACCTCACGCCATGGGGCGGCACTTGCGGAATGGAGCGACAGCCCGGACCCCTTCTTCAACGTCAACGAGCCGACTGACCTGGAGGAGGCGCGTCGGATCGCCGGCCCGGAGGGTCAATAAAGCGAAGCGTAGGAATGGAAGCCGACCCGGTCCCCCGGTTCGATCCGCGTCACGGCTTCGCCGATCTCGACCAGCCCGTCGGTCTCGGTGAGGGAGGTGATGATTCCGGCTCCCTCGCGCGGATGCTTCCGCGCCACGACCGCGCCGGCATCGTCGCGTTCGAGCCGGACGCGAACATATTCCCGGCGGCCCGCCTTCTTCTTGTATGAAAAGCCCGTGCTCACGCTGACCGGAACCGGCGGGCGGCGCCGCTCTCCGGAGAGACGCGCGACGAGGGTCCGCCCGAGGAACGCGAAGGTGACGAATGCTGCTGCGGGGTTTCCGGGCAGGCCCATGAAGGGCGTGCCGCTCGCCATGCCCATCGCCACCGGACGGCCGGGCTTGATCCCGATCCGCCAGAAGGTGAGGGCGCCTGTCTCCTCGAGAGCCGCCCGGACATGGTCTTCCTCGCCTGTGGACACGCCGCCGGTGGTGAGGATCAGGTCGTGCCCGTCGCCGGCTCGCGCGAGAGCCTCGCGGACGGCCTCGCGCCGGTCGGGCAGGATGCCGAGATCGTTCACCGCGCACCCGGCACGCCGGAGAAGCGCAGCCAGCATCGGCCGGTTCGCGTCGTAGAGCTGGCCGGGCCGGAGCGGAGAGCCCGGCTGGGCGACCTCGTCCCCCGTGGAGAGAAGAGCCACCCTCAGCGTCTTCCGGACCGCAACGGTGGTGCAGCCGAGCGCGCCGAGGAGGGCGAGATCGGCGGGCCGCAGACGTAGTCCCGCCTGCATCACGGAGCCGCCGATCGCCACGTCCTCCCCGGCTGTCCGCCTATTCGCGCCGGGCTTCAGGCCTGCCGGGAAGCGAGCCTTGCCGCCCGCTTCGCTGACGACGTCCTCCTGCATGAAGACGGTGTCGAAGCCCTGCGGCATGGGTGCGCCGGTGAAGATCCGCACGGCCGTTCCCGGCTGTGCGGCATCGGGCGCCCCGCCTGCCGCGATGCGACCCACGACCGGCAGCACCGTATCGCCCTGGGGCAACAGATCGGCGAAGCGGACTGCGTAGCCATCGACGGCGGAGTTGTCGAAGGGCGGGAGGTTCAGGCCGGCGACCACGTTCTCCGCGAGGACGCGACCATCCGCATCGAAGGCGGGTATCGTTTCAGTCCCGACCGTGCAGGACAGGCGCGTCTCGATCAGCTCGAGGGCGTCTTCCAGCGGCATCAGCCGGTCGCCGGTCGCAAAGCAATCGTTCGTGAGCTGAGCCATTGCCGTGAGACCTAAGCGGCAGAGGCCGCAAGCCGACGCAGAACGTCGCCCAGCGGCAACGCCTGGGACATCGCGATGTTCGCGATCCCGGCCGTGTCGTCCAGGTGAACCGCCGGCATCGGGAGGTCGGCCGGAATCTCGCCGTCTGTCGCAAGGGCGACGATCGCCGGCAGTTCGGGAAACAGAAAGGGCCGGCCATTGGCGACGCGGTGCACCTCGATCTTCGGGTGCGCCGAGCGCTTGAAGCCCTCCACGATCACGAGATCGACCGGCGAGAGGCGCCCGAGCAGCGTGGCAAGATCCGCCTCCGGCTCGTCCCGGAGCTCATGGATCAGCGCGTAGCGCCGGCTGGACGAGATGAGGACCTCGGTCGCGCCCGCCGTTCGGTGGGTGTGCGAGTCCTTGCCCGGCTGGTCGATGTCGAACGCATGATGGGCGTGCTTGAGCGTCGAGACGGAGACGGAGCGGCGCGTCAGCTCCGGGATGAGCTTTGCAAGGAGCGTCGTCTTTCCGGCGCCGCTCCAGCCGGCGAGTCCGATGACGCGCATTCAGGCCTCGCCTGCCGGCTTGAAGCCGAGCTTGTGAAGCGCCTCGAGCGAGGTGGGCTCGTGGAGGGCCGCGAGGAACCTGCGGACGGCGGGCCTCTCACGTCGGGATGAGAGCAGCGCGAAGTCGTAATGCTCCTCGGCAATGGGGATGAAGCGCAGGCCATAGGCATCGGCGACGGGCCTGATGGCGATCCCCCAATCGGCACGGCCTCTCGCGACGGCCGCAGCGACCGCGTTGTGCGAGCGTGGCTGGTTGGAATAGCCCTCCGGCCGCACGCCCTTCAGCAGGCCGTCGATGACGATGCGGGTGCCGGCGCCGGCGTTGCGGTTGACCATGTGGCAGTCGGGATCGGCCAGCGCGGCAGCGAGGGCGGCTTCCAGCGAGAGCCCCTCGAATCGGGTGTCGCCGGGCCGATACAGGAAGCCCTGCATCCGCCGCCAGCCTTCGACCAACTCCATACCCTCAGTGAGGTACGAGCGATTGTAGATGCCGGTCGCCGGGTCGACGAGGTGGATCGGGGCGAGATCGCATTCGCCGCGCCGCAACGCGGCGAGTCCGCCCTGGCTGCCGACGGCCATCAGCCGGGCTCGGATGCCCTCGGCCGCGAGATGGGAGATGATCGGCTCGAGCCCGACGCAATGGCTGCCCATGATGACGAGGTCCGGCTCGCTCACATGCGGCGTGAACAGCGTCACCTCCACCTGCGTCCCGGCCGGTACGGTATCCGCAAGGGCCTCGACCGTGACGAATCCGTCCGCTTGCGAGAAGGCCGTGACCGAGCCCGAGCCCTTTCCGATCGGGTAGGCGGCGAGGCCGCTTTCAGTGCCGACCAGGGACACCATGACGAATTCGGTCCGGCCGAGCTCGGACGGGACCCGCATCGGCAGCGTCGCGTCCACGACGGCGCTCGTCCGGGGCGGCAGTCCGGCAAGGCGGCGCAGGCTGGGCGCCACCATGTCGTGGAACGTGAACATGGCCGAGGTCGGGAAGCCCGGAAGCACCACGACCGGCTTGCCTGCGCACACCGCGAGCAGAAGCGGCTTGCCCGGCTTCAGCGCCACGCCATGGGCCACGATCCCGGGCGGCCCGAGCTCGCCGATGAGCCGGTAGGTCAGGTCCCCGGCGCCCTTGGAGGTGCCGCCTGACAGCACGACCATGTCGCACTCGGCGTGGGCTCTTGCGATGGCGGCGCGAAGCATCTCCGGCTCGTCCGGGATGGTGCCGTAGGCGATTGGCTCGCCGCCATTCTCGGCCACCGCCGCGGCGACCACCGGGCCGTTGCTGTCATAGATGGAGGCGGGACCGAGCGGCTGGCCTGCGGGCACGAGTTCGTCGCCGGTCGAGATGATTCCCACGCGGGGTCGTCGCCAGACCTCGACCTCCGCGATGCCGCACGCGGCCAGGACACCGACCTCGCGTGACCCGACCACCGTTCCACGACGGACGATCGTCTCCCCGGCCGTGATGTCCGATCCGGCAAAGGACAGGAAGGCGCCCGGCGCGACGGGACGGCGCACCTCGGTCGCGCCCGAGCCGACGGGCTCGGTTGTCTCGACCATGATCACCGCATCCGCCCCGCGGGGAACCGGGCCGCCCGTGGCGATCGGCGTCGCCGTCCCATGCATGACGTCGAGACGGGGGACGACCCCGCAGGCGATCGTCTCCCCGTTCAGTTCGAGTCTGACCGGGCGGCCTTCCGATGCCGACGCGAGGTCCGCCGAGCGAACCGCGAAGCCATCCACCAGCGCACGATCGAACGGCGGCACGTCGATCCCGGCGGCAACGTCCACGGCCAGGACGCGGCCGAGCGCGGCCGCGAGTTCGACGCGCTCGGTCCCGACCGGCTTCGGGCGGAGCGCGCTTTCGAAGCGCAGCAAGGCCTCGTCCCGCGGGAGAACCTGAAGAAACTGGTCCTGCGTCGCGGCGGCGGGAAGATCACGGGGTTGGCTGTTCATAGGACCAGGAACTCGGCCGATACGGTCTCGCCCGCGGCAAAGCCTTCGCTTTCAGGGGGGATGATCGTCCAGGCATCAGCTGCAGCCATGACCTGTAGTGGCAGGTCGCCGGTCGCAAGGGGCTCGAGGCCGTCACCCGCCGTGCGAAGGAGGACGAGTTCCGAGATCCCGACTGTCGAGGAGATCTTGCGCGTGAGTCGCCGCTCCTCGCGGGCCGGATCGCGCGCGCCCGCAAGCTTCGCGACGACGGGGCGGGCGAGGGCGAGCCAGATCCCGAGCGCGTCCGCGAGGCGGTTCGGCACGACGAGAACCGGGATCGTGCCAAGAAGGGATGCCATCCCGTCTTCGCCGGGGCGCAACGCGAGCCGGTCCGCGACAGGCTGTACCGCCCGCCCGCCGAGCATCGTGGCCCACTCGGCCGGAGGGCCGATGGCGATGACGAGATCAGGCCTGCCGCCGACTATCTCGCCTGCCGAGGTGCTGGCACCTGCCGCGTGGGCGACCTCGAAGAGCAGTCGCGCGACGGGGCCGTCGGAATCGTGGGCCAGCACGGCGAGATGGGGACGTCGGATCTCGCAATGTGTGATCCCGGCCGCAGCCGCGAGGGCGATGTCGAGTGGGCGGAGGAGCTCGCCAGCACCTCTCAGGACCGTGCCGGCAGGAGCATCCTCGCCAATCCGGCGCGCCCAGGCGCCAGGCGCGGCACTCTCCTGGGCCTCTGCCAGTCCCCCCATCACCAGGACCGCATCCTCCGGCAGCACCGCATCCGCGCCGTTCGGCAAGACGTCGCCGGCCTCCACGAGCGTCGGCATGGCAGGGAGGGGGAGGGGAGAATACGGCCCTGCCCCAAGCGTATCGGTCGACCGCACGGCGTAGCCGCGCCGAAGCGCCATCGCTGTCCCAGGGACGGGAGAGGGCACGACGAGCGGCGAGGCAAGCACCCCGCCCTTCGCCTCCGCGAGCGCAGCGCGATGCGGCGGCACCGGGCCGACGCCCGCCAGCAGGCCCGCGAGTACGCGGGCGACGGGTGCCGGCAGCCCGGCCGGTGCGGGCGGGAAGAATATGAGCGCGGTGGACATCATGTTCCAGGCGGATTCTGGCATGCCAGGCTGGCGCCGGGAACCTCCTTGCGGCATCTGGCCCCCACCATGTCCGAGCAGGTCGAACTCCGTCTGGATCTCCGAGGTCTCAAGTGTCCGCTGCCGGCGCTGAGGACGCGCGTGGCGCTCGCGCGGCTCAGCCCGGGCGATCTCCTCACGGTCGAATGCACCGATCCGCTCGCCGGCATCGACATCCCTCACCTGGTCCG
Organism: Pseudomonadota bacterium; assembly: GCA_023423995.1. Classification (GTDB taxonomy): domain Bacteria; phylum Pseudomonadota; class Alphaproteobacteria; order Rhizobiales; family Beijerinckiaceae; genus Enterovirga. The sequence continues at coordinate 6,769 of JAFAEL010000042.1, forward strand.
GGAGACAGGCGACAGCCTCGAAGGGTCGGAGCGGGTCGGAGACGCGATGATCTTTCGGATCCGCAAGACAGCGCTCACGTCCTCGGAAAGCTCCGGCTGAGAAAGGGCGATCCGGCAAGGCCGAACCGCCAGGGAAGGTCGACCGCCTTGCTGATCCCGATCCGCGGACCCGCGACGATCTGCAAAGCCGTCCCGCTCCGCGCCTCGAGCTCGAAGGGCGGCTGACGGAGCGACAGGCCGTCATGCGCGATCGTGATGCCCAGCGCCTGGGTGAGGCGGCCGGGGCCGGAGCACAACGCCCGCATCTCCGCGACGCCGCGCCTCGACCGCATGGTGTCGAGCCCCGTCGTCGGCTCTAGCGCCCGGATCAGGACCGCGCTGCCATGCCCCTCGTCCCCGCAGACGAAGTTGAGGCACCAATGGATCCCATAGGACCGATAGACGTATGCCCGCCCGGGCGGGCCGAACATGGCCGCGTTCCGACGGGTCGGTCCCGAGAAGCTGTGCGAGGCCGGGTCCTCCCGGTCATAGGCCTCCGTCTCGACGATGATGCCGCCGATGCCGTCCAGAATGAGCGTCGAGCCGATGAGGTCCCGGGCGACCGCGACGACCGGGCGGGCGAAAAACCGCTCGTCCAGGGGCTGGGCCGCACGCGCGGGTTGCGCCGGCTCGGTTGATCTTTCACTCACAGCGTCCATACGACCTCAACGAACAGGCTGCCCGAGGGCGACCTGGCTGCAATGCGACGAGCCGAGAAGGGCGAGATGTCAGTCAAGATCCTGGACGTGAAGGAGGTGACGCAGCCGATCGCCTCGCCCATCCGCAACGCCTATATCGATTTCAGCAAGATGACGACGAGCCTCGTCGCCGTCGTCACGGATGTGGTGCGCGACGGCCGGCGCGTCGTCGGCTACGGCTTCAACTCGAACGGGCGCTACGGCCAGGGCGGGCTGATTCGCGAGCGGTTCCGCGACCGCATCCTCGGCGCGGAGCCCGCGACGCTGCTGGACGAGAGCGGGAAGAACCTGGACGCGGACAAGGTCTGGGCCGCCATGATGCAGAACGAGAAGCCCGGCGGACACGGCGAGCGCTCGGTCGCGGTGGGCACGATCGACATGGCTGTGTGGGACGCGGTCGCCAAGATCGAGGGCAAGCCGCTCTTCCGCCTTCTGGCGGAGCGGCATGGCCGCGAGGCCAATCCGCGCGTCTTCGTCTACGCGGCCGGCGGCTACTACTACCCGGGCAAGGACGATTCCGCGCTGCGCGCCGAGATGCGCAGCTATGTCGAGCGCGGGTACAACGTCGTGAAGATGAAGATCGGCGGCGCCCCGCTCGACGAGGACCGCCGCCGCATCGAGGCGGTGCTCGAGGAGATCGAGGGAGACGCCCAGCTCGCCGTGGATGCGAATGGGCGCTTCGATCTCGTCACCGCCATCGACTACGCCCGAATGCTGCGGGAGTACCCGCTCTTCTGGTACGAGGAGGCCGGCGATCCGCTGGATTACGCGCTCCAGGCCGCACTTTCGGAGTTCTATCCCGGCCCGATGGCGACCGGCGAGAACCTCTTCTCGCACCAGGATGCCCGCAATCTCCTGCGCTATGGCGGGATGCGGCCGGACCGCGACTGGCTGCAGTTCGACTGCGCGCTCTCCTACGGCCTTTGCGAGTATTTGCGCACGCTGGATGTCCTGACCGGGATGGGCTGGTCGCCCTCGCGCTGCATCCCGCATGGCGGCCACCAGATGTCGCTGAACATCGCAGCGGGGCTGCAACTGGGCGGCAACGAGAGCTATCCGGACCTCTTCCAACCGTATGGCGGCTTCCCGGACGGCGTGAAGGTGGAGGATGGGTGCATCGTCATGCCCGACCTCCCGGGCATCGGCTTCGAGGGCAAATCAGACCTTATCCGGGTGATGCGCGAACTCGCCGAATAGGCAAGGCCTCATCATCTTCAACAAAGACATGGAACCAGCCCGCCGAAGTTGAACTTACCCTGACCACTCGCTCAAGCTTTCCGCGTCGCGAGTGGTTGATGGGGCTAGGACGCGTCGCGCGTGTCCGGGGCGGAGGAATGGTTTCGCATGCGTTATGGCTCGACGAAGAGAGTTCTCGTCACCGGCGGAGCCGGTTTCCTCGGCTCCCACCTCTGCGAAAGGCTGCTCGCCCAGGGCCACGAAGTCCTCTGCGTCGACAACTTCTTCACGGGTACGCGACGCAACATCCGCAAGCTGCTCGACCATGAGCGATTCGAGTTGAAGCGCCACGACGTGACCTTCCCGCTCTATGTCGAGGTCGACGAAATCTACAATCTGGCCTGTCCGGCCTCGCCGATTCACTATCAGTTCGATCCCGTACAAACGACAAAGACCAGCGTAATTGGCGCGATCAACATGCTCGGACTCGCCAAGCGGGTTCGAGCGCGGATCATGCAGGCCTCGACTTCGGAGGTTTACGGCGATCCCGAGGTGCATCCGCAGCCGGAAGCTTACTGGGGGCGGGTCAACCCGCACGGGCTTCGCTCCTGCTACGACGAGGGCAAGCGCTGCGCCGAGACCCTGTTCTTCGACTATCACCGCCAGCATCGGCTGGAGATCAAGGTGGCGCGGATCTTCAATACCTATGGCCCGCGCATGCATCCGAATGACGGCCGCGTCGTCTCGAACCTGATCGTTCAGGCTCTCAAGGGCGAGCCGATCACGGTCTATGGTGACGGCTCGCAGACCCGTTCCTTCTGCTACGCGGACGATCTGATCGACGGCTTCCTGAAGCTGATGGCCGCGCCTGCGGATGTCACGGGGCCGATCAATCTCGGCAATCCGGGCGAGTTCTCCATCGCCGAACTGGCCGAGATCGTCCTCGACCTGACCGGCTCCCGGTCCAAGGTCGTCTACAAGTCGCTTCCCGCCGACGATCCGCGCCAGCGACGCCCCGATATCGCGATCGCGCAGGCCGAGCTGGGTTGGGAGCCCAGGGTGCAGCTGAGGGAAGGGCTCGTCCGCACCATCGCCTATTTCGAGGAGCTCCTCAGCGAGGAAGGGACCCTCCAGACGCCGGCTCCGAAGCGTAGCCAGACCTACAAGGCTGTCGCGAACGGCAATGGCAGCGGGGGCGCCCCCACGGCAAAGCCGACAGCGCGGGCGAGGGTGGTGACCGCCGGAACGGCGGTCAACTAGCCGGTCTGACCTACCGGCAGGAGCGCCAGCCTTCGCGGTTGCCCCGGGTGTAGTGGCACAGGCCCATGGACCGGAGGGTGGAGCCGATCTGCCGGCGTTCCGTGCAAGCCTCCTGCCTGGCGACCGATACCTGGGCCCGGCAGCGTTGCCGCGCATCAAGCCAGAGCTTCGTCAGGCGGCGGGTATCCCAGATCTTGGTCCAGGCGGCCTCGGGATCGGCGGGAGGGAGCGGTTCCTCGATGGCGGCCGAGTCCGGGCAGCGGATCAGATCCCGCGAGCGTGGGCGCTTGTTCGCCGGGAGGTAGAAGACTGCACTCTCGCGCGATTTCGGAAAGAGCCGCATCATGCGCTGGCCTGGAGCGGCGCTGCATTGGAGGACGAAGAACAGGGAGCCGTCGCCTCGCGACCATCGGTCCGCGATGTTGCAGGTCTCGTGGTAGTCCGTGATCTCCCCGGCCGTGATGGTCAGCCGGGTCTCGTCCTCGTCCGTCGATAAGGTGCAGCTATCGAGGTCGCGAGACCATACGCCTTCGTGAGTGGCCGGAACGGCGCCGGCCGGGATGGACGAGAGGCCCAGAAGCGCAAGGCTCAGAAATGCCCCGGAGAAGGCGCGAGCGGCGTTTGTCTCGCGTGAGTTCGCGGGAGCCTGCCCGCAATGTGCGGTTTGGAGACGCGGAAACGATGACAGGGAACACCTCGGACCATTCAGTGACGAAACGTCCCGAGGATGCCACGGTTTCGTCGCGCACCGAACCCAGCGCTCGCCCTCAGGATGGTAGCTGCCCGCAACGAGGGATGCTTTCTCCGAGAGGCGTGATGGCGAACCGGCCTCAATGATACGCGAGGAGCCAGCCCACGCTGAGGAGGGGCGCAATCACCCCCAGGGTGAAGCACAAGATCACGTTCGGCATCTTCGTCACCGCGATATCGGAGCGCCCCGAGGGCGCGGATTGTTGCCGAGAAAACGGAGATGCCGATTTCCCTGTTCCATCTCGGGACATCGCGATGGCTTGACACGAGGCCGCACTTCTGCGTCGTTTATAGAACGTATAGTGAACAAGAGTCTCAGAACGCTGTGGGCTGCTGCTGTTCTGGCTTGTTCGCCGGGCGGCTTGGGCGGATAAGTCGCTGAGCTCAGGAAAGGTGGTGTCGCATGGCCGGCAGCGTGAACAAGGTTATTCTCGTCGGCAATCTCGGCCGGGATCCGGAGGTGCGCCGGATGGGATCGGGCGATCCGGTGGTGAACCTGCGCATCGCGACTTCCGAAACCTGGAAGGACAAGGGTACGGGCGAGCGGAAGGAAAAGACCGAGTGGCACTCGGTCGTGATCTTCAACGAGAATCTCGGCCGCGTCGCGGAGCAGTACCTGCGCAAGGGCTCCAAGGTTTACATCGAGGGCCAGCTGCAGACCCGGAAATGGACCGATCAGTCGGGGCAGGAGAAGTACACGACCGAGATCGTGCTCCAGCGCTTCCGCGGCGAATTGACGATCCTCGACAGCCGGGCAGGCGGCGGATCGGAATACGGGGACGAGCCCGGGCAGGTCAGCCGGGGCGGTGATTTCGGCCGGTCCGGTCCGATGGAGAAGCGTCCCGCCATGGCCAGCGGAGGAGGCGGAGGGGGGGGCGGCAACTCGCGCGGCGGCTATTCCAACGATCTCGACGACGACATTCCCTTCTAGTCCCTGCCCCCGATCGATCGCGTGACATCCTCCCTCAGCGCCCTGGACGACGCCGCCGTCGTCGTGGGCATCTCCGCCTGGGCGCGGGTGGAGAGCCCGACCCACGATGCGGCGGGCGTCAACCGCGCCATGGACCTCGTCGCGGCCGAGGCCGGCGAGGCCGGGCTGGCGACTGAGCGCATCGCGGGCCGGGACGGCCTCGGCGACAGCATCCTGCTGCGCGCCGGCCGGGGATCACAGGATCGGGGGATCCTGGTGCTCTCGCATCTCGATACGGTCCATCCGGTCGGCACGCTCGCGCGGGACCTCCCGGTGAGGGTCGAAGGAGACCGTCTGTACGGCCCTGGCGTCTACGACATGAAGGGCGGGGCATGGCTCGCCTTCCAGGCCTTCAAGGAGGTCGCGCGGGCGGGAAGGGCCGGGTTGCCGCTGACCTTCCTGTTCACGCCGGACGAGGAGATCGGCTCGCCCACGACCCGCGCCATCATCGAGGATCTTGGCCGCAGCTCGGCCTATGTGCTCGTGACGGAGCCGGGCCGTGACGGCGGCAAGGTCGTCACCTCCCGAAAGGGCGTCGGGCGTTTCGTCGTGGAGATCGAGGGCCGCCCCTCCCATGCCGGGACGCGGCATGCGGACGGCCGCAGCGCGATCCGCGAAGCCGCACACCAAATCCTCGCGATCGAGGGCCTCACCGACTACGCCCGCGGTGTGACGACGAATGTCGGGTCGATCTCGGGCGGGACGGCCGAAAACGTCGTGCCGCAGCATTGCCGCTTCACGGTCGACCTGCGCGTCGAGACGCATGCCGACGGCGAGGCGTATTCGAACAGGATCCTCGGCCTTTCGCCCGTCGGGGAGGGCCTGCGGCTGCGCGTGACGGGCGGGATGAACCGGCCGCCCTACGAGCGATCGCCCGAGACGGGACGGCTCTACGAACAGGCTCGTGCCTTCGCCGGCGAGCTCGGCTTCGCGCTGGGCGAGGTGCCGCGGACGGGCGGAGGCTCGGACGGCAACTTCACGGCTGCGCTCGGCATCCCGACGCTCGACGGACTGGGGATCGACGGCGACGGCGCGCACACCCTGCAGGAATACGGGCTGATCTCGTCGGTCCAGCCGAGGATGCAGCTGATGGCCCGTCTCCTGGAAGGGCTGCACTGATTCGGAGACTCGGCCCGCGGGGCCCCGTGGCGCGGTTGCCCCGGCGGCGCGGACGTCCCATATAACACCCCATCAAGATCTTGGCCGGCTTCACGAATTCGGCGAGGAGCCTGCCGCGAAGATTCCCGAGGTTGCGGGCAGGGCGCATCTCGTGTGCTAAGCCGCGCTGACCTGAATTCGGACGAAACGTTTGGCTGACGAGACGGACAACACCGGCGATCCCGGCTTCACTCCGGCTGCTGACATCAAGCCGGTGTCGATCACCGACGAGATGCGACGCTCCTATCTCGATTACGCGATGAGCGTGATCGTGAGCCGGGCCCTGCCCGACGTGCGCGACGGCCTGAAACCCGTGCACCGGCGCATCCTGTTCGCGATGTACGAGGGCAATCTCGTCCCCGAGCGGCCCTATGTGAAATGCGCCCGCGTCGTCGGCGACGTGATGGCGAAGTACCATCCGCATGGCGACGGCGCGATCTACGACGCGCTCGTCCGCATGGCGCAGGACTTCTCCATGCGGCTGCCCCTCATCGACGGGCAGGGCAATTTCGGCTCCGTCGACGGCGACCCACCGGCCGCCTACCGGTACACCGAGTGCCGGTTGCAGCGCGCGGCGGTGCCGCTCCTCGACGACATCGACAAGGACACGGTCGACCACGTCCCGAACTACGACGGGAAGGAGAGCGAGCCCTCCGTCCTTCCGGCGAAGTTCCCGAACCTTCTCGTCAACGGCGCGGGCGGCATCGCCGTCGGCATGGCGACCAACATCCCGCCGCACAATCTCGGCGAGGTGGTGGATGCCTGCATCGCCTATATCGACAATCCGGCGATCTCGCTCGAAAGTCTGATGGAGATCGTCCCGGGGCCGGACTTCCCGACGGGCGGCTCGATCCTGGGCCGGGCCGGCATCCGCTCGGCCTACCAGACGGGCCGCGGCTCGATCCTGATGCGCTGCAAGTGGGACACGGAGGAGATCCGCGACCGACAGGCCGTAATCATCACCGAGATCCCCTATCAGGTGAACAAGCAGACGCTGATCGAGCGGATCGCGGAGCTCGTGCGCGAGAAGCGCGTGGAGGGCATCGCCGCGATGCGCGACGAGTCCGATCGCGACGGCATGCGCATCGTCCTCGAGATCAAGCGCGACTCGATGGCGGAGGTCGTCCTCAACCAGCTCTATCGCTACACGCCGCTCCAGACGAGCTTCGGGGCCAACATGGTCGCCCTGAACGGCGGCCGGCCGGAGACGATGACGCTGCAGGACATGATCCGCGCGTTCGTCGAGTTCCGCGAGGTGGTCGTCAGCCGGCGCACCAAGTTCCTGCTCGGCCGGGCTCGCGATCGCGCCCACGTCCTGTGCGGCCTTGCCATTGCGGTCGCCAACATCGACGAGGTGATCCGGCTCATCCGGACGGCTCCCGATCCGAATACGGCCCGCGAGCAGTTGATGGCCCGCAACTGGCCAGCCTCCGATATCGGACCGCTGATCGCCCTCGTGGACGACCCGCGTCACAAGATCCAAGACGACAACACCTACCGCCTCTCCGAGGCCCAGGCGCGCGCCATCCTCGACCTGCGCCTGCAGCGTCTCACGGCGCTGGGCAGAGACGAGATTGGCGATGAGCTTCAAAAGCTTGCGGCCGAAATCTCAGAGTATCTCGAGATCCTGCGGTCGCGCGAGCGCATCCTGGGAATCGTCAAGGACGAGCTCCGCGCCGTCCGCGAGGCGTTCGCCACCCCCCGCAAGACGCAGATCCTCGACTGGGATTCGAACGTCGAGGACGAGGATCTGATCCAGCGCGAAGACATGGTCGTCACCGTGTCCCACGCCGGCTACATCAAGCGCGTTCCGCTCTCGACCTACCGGGCGCAGAAGCGCGGCGGCAAGGGCCGCTCCGGCATGCAGACGCGGGACGAGGATTTCGTCACGCGCCTGTTCGTCGCGAGCACCCACACGCCCATCCTGTTCTTCTCGTCCCGCGGCCAAGCCTACAAGGAGAAGGTGTGGCGGCTGCCGCTCGCGGCCCCGAACGCGCGCGGAAAGGCGCTGGTGAACATGCTGCCGCTCCAGGAGGGCGAGCGCATCACCACCATCATGCCGCTGCCCGAGGACGAGGGATCCTGGGAGCAGCTCGACGTGATGTTCGCCACGGCATGCGGGAACGTGCGGCGCAACAAGCTGTCCGACTTCGTGCAGGTGAACCGCAACGGCAAGATCGCGATGAAGCTCGACGAGGGCGATCGCATCGTGGGTGTCGCCACCTGCCGCGAGGCGGCCGACGACCATCCGGGCCATGACGTCCTCCTCACGAGCGCGGGCGGGCAATGCGTCCGCTTCCCGGTCTCCGAGGTCCGCGTCTTCAAGGGCCGGGACTCGACCGGCGTGCGCGGCATCGCCCTCGCCAAGGGGGACGAGGTCATCTCGATGTCGATCCTCCAGCACTTCGAGGCGACGCCCGAGGAGCGCGCGACCTACCTGAAGGATTCGATGGCGCGGCGGCGGGCTGGCGGCTCGGAGCCCATCGACGACACCGCGGGAGCGACCGACGGGGCCGAGGAGGGCGTCTCCGCGGAGGTGGAACTCGGCGACAAGCGCATCCAGATGGAGCTCGCGGAGCAGTTCGTGCTCACGCTCTCCGAAAAGGGCTTCGGCAAGCGGACATCGTCCTTCGCCTATCGCACCACGCGGCGCGGCGGGAAGGGGATCGTCGCCATGTCGATGTCGGAGCGCAACGGCCGGATCGCGGCGTCCTTCCCGGTCGGGGAGCACGATCAGATCATGCTTGTCACCGACGGCGGCCAGCTCATCCGCGTTCCCGTCAATGGCATCCGAATCGCCGGGCGGTCGACTCAGGGCGTGACGGTGTTCAACACCGGGCCGAACGAGAAGGTGGTCTCGGTCGAGCACCTTGAGGGCGAGGAGGACGACGCCCCGCCGCCTGAGGCCGACGAGATCGCGGAAGGCGGCGCGCCCGACGCCTCGGTCTAGGGCAGGGCTGGGAAGGCGGGCTTGCCCGCCTTCTCGGGAGCCGCTAACCCGCCCCCATGCCGCGCATCGCTCTCTACACGGGCACCTTCGACCCGGTCACCAACGGACATCTCGACGTCGTGCGCCGGGCGGCCCGGATCGCCGACAAGGTGGTGGTGGCTGCCGGGATCCACTCCTCCAAGACGCCGATCTTCTCCGTCGAGGAGCGGCTGGAGATGCTGCGGGAGGTGTGCGGCCCGGTGGTCGCCGAAGCGGGAGCGGAGCTCGAGGTCGCGACCTTCAAGGACCTCGCCATCGACGCGGCCCGCCGGCATGGCGCGACGATCATCGTTCGCGGCCTTCGGGACGGCACCGACCTCGACTACGAGATGCAGATGGGCGCCATGAACGAGACGATGGCACCCGATATCCATACCGTCTTCGTGCCCGCCTCGCCGGCCGTCCGCCCCATCACGGCCACTCTTGTGCGTCAGGTCGCGGCGATGGGCGGCGACGTCTCGGCCTTCGTGCCCCCCGGCGTCGCCAGGCGCATCAAGGCCAAGTTCGCCTGAAAACACCGGCCGAGCCGGCAAGGGACAGCAGGATCACAGGATGACGGGATCAAGCCTTACCCGCCGCGGCGCAGCGGCGACCATTGCCGCTGCGCTCGCCACGCCCGCTCTGGCCCAGCAGGGCGGCGCGGACCCGCAGAACACGGTCTATCTCGAGACCAAGGACGGCCGGATCACGATCCGCCTCAGGCCCGATCTCGCTCCCAAGCACGTGGAGCAGATCAAGACGCTCGTGAAGCGCGGCTTCTATGACGGCCTCACGTTCCACCGGGTGATCGACGGCTTCATGGCGCAGACCGGCGACCCGAAGGGCAACGGCACGGGCGGATCCGACCTGCCGAACATCCCGGCCGAGTTCTCGTCCGCGCCGTTCAAGCGCGGCACCGTCGGGATGGCGCGTTCGCAGAGCCCGAACTCGGCGAACTCGCAGTTCTTCATCTGCTTCGGCGATGCGAGCTTCCTGAACAACCAGTACACGGTAATCGGTGAGGTCACGGCTGGCCTCGACATTCTCGACAAGATCAAGAAGGGAGACCGGAACGCCAATGGCTCCGTGTCTAATCCCGACAAGGTCGTCCGCATGCGCCTCGCGGCAGACGCGTAAGTAAGGAGAGCACCCAATGGCCGATCCGGAGAACACGCTCGTCCTCGAGACGACGAAGGGCAGGGTGGTGATCGAGCTCCGGCCCGATCTCGCCCCGCTGCATGTCGAGCGGATCAAGACGCTCGCCCGCGAGAAGTTCTACGACGGGGTGCCCTTCCACCGCGTCATCGAGGGCTTCATGGCGCAGTCCGGCGATCCGACCGGCACCGGGACGGGAGGCTCGAAGCACCCCGACCTGAAGGCCGAGTTCAACGCCGAGCCGCACGTCCGGGGCGTCTGCTCGATGGCGCGCACGAGCAATCCGAACTCGGCGAACTCGCAGTTCTTCATCTGCTTCGACGACGCCCGCTTCCTCGACAAGCAATACACGGTGTGGGGGAAGGTCGTCGAAGGCATGGAGAACATCGACAAGGTGAAGCGGGGCGAGCCTGTTCGCGATCCCGACCGGATCACCTCGATGCGGGTTCAGGCCGACGCGGCCTGATCTGGCCAGGGAACTCGGGAGAATCGTGCGCCGCCCG
>JAFAEL010000184.1 GCA_023423995.1 Pseudomonadota bacterium
GCTCCGGATAGGCCTGCCCCATCTCGCGGGTCAGGGCCGGCACGAGCCGCCACATCAGCGGGTCCCGCGAGCCGAGGAGCTGCGCGTGCCGCATGGCGCGCCGCATGATGCGGCGGAGCACGTAGCCGCGACCCTCGTTCGAGGGCAGCACCCCATCCGCCACCAGGAAGGATGCGGCACGCAGGTGGTCGGCGATCACGCGGTAGGAGGCCCGGGTCGCGTCCTCTGGGGCGCGGCCGATCTGGTGCGCGACCGCATCGATCAGGGCCCGGAACAGGTCCGTGTCGTAGTTCGAGTGCACGCCCTGCAGGATGGCCGCCATCCGCTCCAGGCCCATGCCGGTGTCGATCGAGGGGCGCGGCAGCGGGACGCGCTGGCCTGGCTCGATCTGCTCGAACTGCATGAAGACGAGGTTCCAGAATTCCAGGAACCGGTCGCCGTCCTCGTCCGGGCTGCCGGGCGGCCCGCCCTGGAGCGCGGGACCCTGGTCGATGAAGATCTCCGAACAGGGGCCACAGGGGCCGGTATCGCCCATCTGCCAGAAGTTGTCGGATGTGCCGATGCGGATGATGCGGTCATCCGGGAAGCCGGCGATCTTGCGCCAGAGGCCGGCGGCGTCCTCGTCATCGGCATAGACCGTGACCAGGAGCCTGTCCTTGGCGAGCCCGAACTCCTTCGTGATCAGGTTCCAGGCGAGCGTGATCGCCTCTTCCTTGAAGTAGTCGCCGAAGGAGAAATTCCCCAGCATTTCGAAGAAGGTGTGGGGCCGGGCCGTGTAGCCGACATTGTCCAGGTCGTTGTGCTTCCCGCCGGCCCGCACGCATTTCTGGGCCGTCGTCGCACGGCTGTAGGGCCGCTTCTCGACGCCCGTGAAGACGTTCTTGAACTGCACCATCCCGGCATTGGTGAACATCAATGTCGGATCGTTGCGGGGGACGAGGGGCGAGGAGGCCACGGCCTCGTGGCCGTTCTTCGCGAAGTAGTCGAGGAAGGTGGACCTGATCTCGTTGACGCCGGACATCGCGAGGGGAACCTGAAATGCGCGCGGCCGCCGGTCGGCGGCCATTTGGGCCGAGTTCTAGTGACGGCTCAGGAGCTTGTCGAGCAAGGCCCTCGTTCGCCGGCGCATCAATCTGATCTTCGGCACACTTGGTGGCTTCTGCCCGATCCGGCAGCCCTGGCCTCGCCGCCTCTAGGCCGCGTCGGCCAGCCCGGGAACGGGGAGTAGGGCGGCAGCGGGAATGTGCCAGGCAGCACTGATCCGGGCGATCATTTCAGGCGTGAGGGGACGCTTGCCGTGGAGCACCTCGGATGCCCGGGACCTGGATCCGAGGATCGCGGCGAGCTCGCTCTGGGTCCTCCCGAGTTCCTCTATGGCGTACCGCAAGACCTCGACTGGCCCGGCTGCGGGCACCTGATGCTCGCGGCTTTCGTAGGCGGCAATCAGGGTCGTCAGCACGTCGAAGCGATCCGCCTCGGGCGTATCGGGTTCGGGCGGCTGGTCGAAATACGGGGACACCTCGGCCAGAGCCCAGTCGAGATCCGCTTCGGTTCGGATGGGTCGAACATCCATCACACCTTCTCCGCGTCGATCCCGCAGTGGGAACAAGGCCGATCGAAGATGGCGGGTACACGCTCGGTCACGCCCGAGCGTGTACCCATCGTCGGCGCGTCTCCGGCGAGAGCCTGCCTACGGCTCACCCTCGTCGAGGTCGTCCTCCGTCGGCGTCGCATTCTCGAGGATGCGCTCGGCGAGGAGGCCGGAATTCTGGCGGATCGCATTCTCGATGCGGTTCGCCACGTCCGGGTTCTCCTTGAGGAAGGTCTTGGCGTTCTCCCGCCCCTGGCCGAGGCGCTGGCTGTCGAAGGAGAACCAGGCGCCGGACTTCTCGACGATGCCGCCCTTGACCCCGAGATCGATCAGCTCGCCGACCTTCGAGATGCCTTCGCCGAACATGATGTCGAACTCGACCTGCTTGAAGGGCGGCGCGACCTTGTTCTTGACGACCTTCACGCGGACGGAGTTGCCGATCGCCTCGTCGCGATCCTTGAGCGTCGAGACGCGCCGGATGTCGAGGCGGACGGAGGCGTAGAATTTCAGCGCGTTGCCGCCGGTCGTCGTCTCCGGCGAGCCGTACATGACGCCGATCTTCATCCGGATCTGGTTGATGAAGATGACCATCGCCTTGGAGCGGGAGATGGAGGCGGTGAGCTTCCGGAGCGCCTGGCTCATGAGGCGCGCCTGCGAGCCCGGCTGCACGTCGCCCATCTCGCCCTCGATCTCGGCCCGCGGGGTGAGCGCGGCGACCGAATCGACGACCAGGACGTCGATCGCACCCGACCGCACCAGCGTGTCGCAGATCTCCAGCGCCTGCTCGCCCGTATCGGGCTGCGAGATCAGGAGGTCGTCGAGCTTCACGCCGAGCTTGCGGGCGTAGACCGGGTCCAGCGCATGCTCGGCGTCCACGAAGGCGCAGATGCCGCCCTTCCGCTGGGCTTCCGCGACCGTGTGGAGGGCCAGCGTCGTTTTTCCGGAGGATTAGGGGCCGTAGATCTCGATCACGCGGCCGCGCGGCAGGCCGCCGACGCCGAGCGCGATGTCGAGGCCGAGCGACCCGGTCGGCACCGTCTCGATCTCGACCGCCTTCTCGTTCTTGCCGAGACGCATGATCGAGCCCTTCCCGAAGGAACGTTCGATCTGGGAAAGCGCGGCGTCCAGCGCTTTGGTCTTGTCCATGGAGGGGCTTTCGACGATTCGAAGGGCTGACTGGGCCATTGGGCAAGTCCTTATGGCAGGCTGGACGGGTCGGCTCAATGCGTGCTGCCCGGGATTTGTACCTGTTTTGTTCTCATCGCGCAAGATCTCGCGCTGTGGGCCGACATGGAAGTTCCTGCTCGCCTCCGGCGGCTCGTGGATCCCGGCTTGCGCCGGGATGAGCGGGTCAGAGGCACCACCCACGTCCGTCATGCTAAGGAGCTCGGCGGCGCTGCCCGCGCCGAGACTTCCCCTCGGGGATCCCGAGAGGGTGGTGCGGGAGGTCGGGCGGCACCGCTCCGACGGGCGGATCGGATGCCGGAAGGGAGTGTCGGAACCCGCGGGCGCTCTCGCCCGGACCTCCCGCACACGGTGTTTGAGGCTTGCTTCGGCGAACCCCCGGGAGGGTGACCTTTCTATCCTCCCGCTGCGTCCTCCTGGACCCGCGAGGGT
>JAFAEL010000059.1 GCA_023423995.1 Pseudomonadota bacterium
GCTTCTGAGGAACGTGACGACCCAGGCGTACGACGTTGTCGCCCACTTCGAAAACCTCGACCCGCAACTCTCCCATTATCCGACGGTCGTCTGGTACGAGATGCAGACGACCGCTTGGCACTCGGCCTGAGCGCCGTTGCACTCTCCCGTGAGGAGCCCGGACGCCTCCCTGTTCATCGCGACGCCCACCGCCGACGGGATCGCGATGGCGGGCTATGTCGAGGCGCTGGCCGGGCTCCTGCTCCGCCTCGGCGAGGTCGGGATCCGAGCGACGTTCCGGACACTCGACGGCGACAACCTCATCCTCCAGCGCAACCTCCTGGTGCGCGAATTCCTGGCCTCTCAGGCCACGCACCTGCTCTTCATCGACAGCGACATGACGTTTCCGGCAGACCTTGCCGAGAAGCTCCTGGCAACAGGCAAGCCCCTGATCGGCGCCGTGTACCCGAAGCGGCGGCTCGACCTCGCCGGGCTCCGCCGCCACCTCGACCGGGCGTCCTTCGACGATGCCCTCGCGCTCGCCCAGGATTGGAACGTCCAACTCGAGAGCGACCGCATCACCCCGAGCGGCGCGCTCGCGCGGGTCCAGGGGCTGCCCGGCGGCTTCCTGCTCATCGGGCGGGAGGTCTTCACCCTCATGCAGGGCCGGGCCGATGTCGCCGCGATGGCGGGAGCCCCGGACGCTCCGCTCTCCTTCTTTCGCGAATTGCGGCAGGGCCGGACGGCGATCGACCTCGATTACGCGTTCTGCCGGCGCTATGCGGATTCGGGCGGCGAGGTCTGGGCCTATCTCGACGCCGACATCCGCCACATCGGGGAGGAGCGGAATGCTCCGCCCTACCAGGCCTTTCTCGACGCGATCGGCGCCCGGCCTGCCTGACGTGACCCATCCCCGGATCTTCATCGCCACCCCGACGGCGAACGGGATCGTCATGTCCGACCATGCGGCCTCGCTCGCCAACATGCTGATCCGGCTCCACGCTGCGGGGATCGGCGCGGCCTACCGGACGATCGACGGGCCGGACCGCGCGACGGAACGCGACATGCTGGCGGCCGACTTCCTCCGCTCCGATTGCAGCCACCTGCTGATGCTCGACGGCAACGTGGCTTTCGGCGCGGATCTCTGCGAGCGGCTTCTCCGATTCGCAAAGCCCGTGATCGGGGGCGCTGTCACCAGCCGGGCGCTCTCGCCTGCCCGCCTGCGCGCGCTTCTGGAAACCCGTCCCTTCGACCAGGCCGTCATGCTGGCGCGGGACTGGAGCGTCCGCCTCGACGGCGGGAGCATCACGGTGACGGGCGGGATCGGCCGCGTCGCCGCGCTCGGTCCCGAATTCCTCCTGATCGAACGGGCCGCCCTGCAGGCCCTGGCGGACAGGCCCGAGACGGACCGGTATCTCTCCCCGGACGGCCGAGCCGAGCTGGCGGCGCTGTTCCGGGACACCCGCTACGGGAGCGCCGTCGTGAGCCACGACCAGCGCTTCTGCGAGCAATGGCGGGAGGCAGGCGGCGAGGTCTGGCTCTATCCCGCAGCCGACATCCGGCGCATCGGCGAGGCCCGGTTCGGCGTGCCGTTCAGCCAGTTCCTGGCGGCCCTGAAACGGCAGGCCGATGCGTCGGGCCCGCCTGCGCCGCTTGCGTCCGACACTGCCGGCTGAGAGCATCGGCCATGCACGGGCGTCCGGAAGTGGAAGGCACGCGAAAGGTCCGCCTTCGTCCCAAGCGCAGGCCCAGCGGCACGTGGCTCCGCCGCATGGCGCGGCGCTTCGGCTTCGGGCGGACCCTGTGCATCGCGCTTCTCGCGCTGCTGATCGCCGTCCGGATCTGGGATCCCGCGCCCGTCGAGGCCGTGCGGCTGCGGACCTTCGATGCCTTCCAGGCGCTGAAGCCGCGCGAGCCGCATCCCACGAAGCCCGTCATGATCGTCGATATCGACGAGGCGAGCATGCGCGAGCTCGGCCAATGGCCCTGGGCGCGGACCATCGTGGCGGACATGGTCAAGAATCTCGCCGCAGCCGGCGCTGTCGTCGTCGCCTTCGACATCGTGTTCGCCGAGCCCGACCGGCTCTCCCCGGCCTCGATCGCAACCGCCCTCAGCCAGCTCGACGACACGACGCGGCAGACCCTGCGCGAGCTCCCGACCAACGACGATATCCTGGCGGACGCGATGCGCCGATCGCGGGTGATCCTCGGGCAGACCGCCCTTTCCGTGGCGGTGCCCTGGCCGGATCCTGAACCGCCGCCCCAAACCGGCATCGGCAAGCTCGGGCCGGATCCGGCCTCCTTCCTGCCGAGCTTCCCCGGGGTGCTCCGGAACGTGCCGGTCCTGGAGAAGGCCGCGATCGGACGCGGGCTCTTCACGATCCTGCCGGAGCGGGACGGCATCGTCCGCCGGGTGCCCATGATCGTGAGGGTGGAGGGTGCGGAGGTGCCGACGCTCTCGCTCGAGATCCTGCGCGTCCTCACGGGCGGGGATTCCATCCTCCTGCGCAGCGACGAGGCCGGTGTCCAGGCCGTGCGTCTCCCCGGCTTCGAGATGCAGACCGACCCGCACGGGCTGGTCTGGGTCCATTTCACGCCGCACGACCCGAGCCGCTTCCTGTCGGCCAAGGACGTGGTGGCCGGCCGCTTCCCACCCGAGCAGGTCGCGAACAAGATCGTGCTCGTCGGCACCTCGGCGATCGGCCTGCTCGACAACAAGACGACGCCGCTCGAGCGCTCGATGCCGGGCGTCGAGATCCACGCACAGGTCCTGGAGAGCATCCTCACAGGCCAGGTGCTGTCCGCCCCCGGGTACGCGACCGCGATCGAGTTGCTGGTCACCGTCGCGGTGGCGGCAGCGATCATCATCTTCGCCCCGATCCTCGGGGCTGTGCCGCTGCTTCTCTTCGGAGCTGCCGTCGCGGGCAGCCTCGGGGCGGCATCGTGGTACCGCTACGCCCATTCCGGGCTGCTGATCGACGCGACCTTCCCGCTCGCCGCGAGCTTCCTGGTCTACCTCACACTCGTCTTCACGAACTACTTTCGCGAGCAGGTCGACCGGAGCCGGATCCGCTCGGCCTTCGGCCAGTATCTCTCCCCTGCCCTCGTCGAGCAGCTCGCGCAGAACCCGGAGAAGCTGAAGCTCGGCGGCGAGCAGCGGGTGATGACCATCATGTTCTCCGACGTGCGCGGCTTCACGACCATCTCCGAGAGCTACAAGCACGACCCGCAGGGCCTGACCGCCCTGATGAACCGCTTCCTCACGCCGCTCACCAACGCGATCCTCGACCGCAACGGGACGATCGACAAATACATGGGCGACGCCATCATGGCGTTCTGGAACGCACCGCTCGACGATCCGCGCCAGGAGGAGAACGCGTGCTTGGCGGCGCTCGACATGCTCCGCCGCCTCAAGGCCGTGAATGCCGAGCGCGAGAGGGAGGCCGCCGAAGCCGGCCAGGCCTACATTCCGCTGGATGTCGGGGTCGGGCTGAACACCGGCACCTGCGTGGTCGGCAACATGGGCTCGAACCTCCGGTTCGACTATTCGGTGCTCGGCGACACCGTGAACCTCGCCTCGCGCCTTGAAGGCCAGTCGAAGTTCTACGGCGTCAAGATCGTGCTCGGCTCCTCCACGGCTGCCAAGGTGCGGGCCAGCTTCGCCGTGATCGAGATCGACCTCATCCGGGTGAAGGGAAAGACGGAGCCGGAACAGATCTTCGCACTGGTCGGCGACGGTGCGGTCCGGACTTCCCCGGATTTCGAGAGCCTCGCCGAAAACCACGCCCGGATGATCGCTCGCTATCGCGAGCGCGACTGGGACGGAGCCGAGAGGGCGATGGAGGCCGCGCGCGAACCCGCGGGCCGGCTCGGGCTCTCAGGTCTCTACGAACTCTACGAAGAGCGGATAACGGCCTTCCGCAGCGATCCGCCAGGACCAGAGTGGAAGGGTATCTACGTCGCACTTTCCAAATAGTTCTGTGCGCGGGACGCATGAGTCCCCTGCAAGCTTTGCAATTGCGGGCAGGCAGCGTTCTCCGCATTGCACCCTCAGTTTTCAGCCCGAGCCGGAACCAGCCCCTGGTTCGCGTCACGGCTCCGGCATCTGTGAGGCGTGAGATGATGTTGGGGGCGAGTTTCACCTCCTTCGCCATTTCCCTGGCTGGACTCGTGCTGTTCGGCTCCAGCATGTCCAGCCTTGGGACCGAGATCCTCGGCGTGTTGGCCGTGACGAGCGGCTTCGTGGCAATCTGCTCGGCGGAAGCGCGCTTCGCGTCCTGAGCGGCCGCCAAGGCGGCGTAACCATCTCTTTCGAGCGAGCGACTAGTCTGCCCGGGCCCACCGTTCCGCAGGCATGACCTTCGTCGCCGTCTTCCTCGTCAATGCCGCGCTCAGCTTCGCGCTGTCGCTCGTCGTTGCGCATCTCGTCGGCCCGGAATCCTTCGGGCGCTACGCGGTGGCGCTCTCCATCTCGGTGGTCATCAACACCGCCCTGTTCGAGTGGCTGCGCCTGTCGACGACGCGGTTCTACTCGGAGCGGGTGAGGGTCGGGCGGCCGGAGGTTCAGGGGACCCTGGACCTCCTCTACGCCATGACCTCCGCCGTCGTGGTGGCAGTGACGGCGATCCTGCTTGCCGCCCAGGTCGATCTCGGGTTGCCGCCGGCGCTCCTTGCCGCGGCGATCGCGCTCGGCCTCTCGGTCGGCCTGTTCGACTACCGCACCGCACAGGCACGAGCGCGCTTCCTGGACCGGCGCTATGCGGGGCTTCTCCTCGCACGCGGGATTCTCGCCTTCGCGCTCGCGACGGGCGCCGCCTGGCTCTTTCCCGACCCGGTCCATGTCATCGCGGCATCCGCATTTGCGGCAGTGGCGACAATGGCCCTTCTGCGGGACCAGGAGACGCGCCTGAAGTTCCGGTTCGACCGCGCGCTCGCCCTCCGGTTCGCCCGCTACGCCGTGCCCCTGGTCGCCGCGAGCGCTCTGTACCAGCTCCTGCCGCTCCTGAACCGCTCCGTCCTGGCCGGGCGGGCGGGCTTCGCGGAGGCGGGCTATTTCTCGCTGGCGAGCGAGATCGCCGTGCGGCTCTTCCAGAACCTCGGCTCCGCCCTGGACCTTGCGCTGTTCCAGCTCGCCGTGCGGGAGGAGGAGCGCGCGGGCCGCGCGGCCGGGGAGCGGCAGGTCGCGCGCAACCTGGCGCTCGTCGTCGCGATCCTGCTTCCCGCCGCCATCGGCCTTTGCGCCGTGTGGCCGAGCTTCGAGGCGCTCTTCGTCCCGGCCTCGTTCCGGGGAGAAGTGGCAGGCCCGATGATGCTCGCGGTCCCGGCCTTCGCGGCCTATGCGCTCGTCCAGTACGGGCTCAATCCGATCTTCCAGATCCGGCACCGGACGGCGCCCGTCATAGCGGCTGCCGTTGCGGCCCTGGCCGTCAACCTCGCCCTCCTGTTCGGCTGGCCCGGAGCTTCGGGAGCGGAGGCCGTCGCGGCCGTCCAGCTGGCCTCGCTCGCCGCCGGTCTCGTCGTCGTTGCGGCCGCGGCGCTTCTGGTGCGCGCCGTGTTCCCATGGCGCGACCTCGGGCTGGCGGTGGTGGCATCCACCATCATGGGCGCCGCCCTGTGGCCATGGCGGGAGGCGTTTCCCCCGGGCCTCGGTCTCGCCGCCCAGGTCGCAGCAGGTGCTGCGATCTACGGAGTACTCGCCCTCGCCTTCGACATCGCCGACATCCGGCGAAACCTTGCCGGCCTCATCGCGCGGCTGCGCCGGGCAAAGAAGCATTAAGCACGACCGGCAAGCGCCCAGTAACCCTCAAGCATCGTTTCCAGCATATCCGGCGCTCTTTGCTCCAACTGCGTCTCGCTTTGCAGCATCGGATTAAAGATCGACCCCGATGGTGTCTCGCAGCCACGGACGCTCTCCCTCCTTTCCGTGGAGCAACCTTCGCGAGACAGACCAATGAGATTGGGTTCCGCTGCCTTCGGGCTGGCGCTGGCGCTCGGATGCGGCGCCGCCGAGGCGCAGGTCATGTACAACCAGCCACGGTCCGGCCAGTACGGCGGCGGGTTCATCGAGTTGCTGATGACCGGGCGCGATCCCGGCAGACCCGTCAGGCAGGTCGCGCCCTCTGCCCCGGCCTCCGCGGCAGCGATCCGGTATGCCGACCCCTTTTCGGAACCCGAAGGGCGGGCCGAGCGGCGTCGCATGGCCGCCCTTCCCTCGGCGCCCCACGAGGCCGTGCCCCTGCGCGAGATCTCTCCCGAATTCCGGCGACAGGCCGTCGCGTATCAGGGCCCGGAGGCCCCCGGCACCATCGTCATCGATACGCCGTCCCGCTTCCTCTACCTCGTGCAGGGCAACGGGCAGGCGCTCCGCTACGGCATCGGCGTCGGGCGGCCCGGCTTCACCTGGTCGGGAATGAAGACGATCACGGCCAAGCGCGAATGGCCCGGCTGGACCCCGCCGCCCGCCATGCTGAAGCGCCGCCCCGACCTGCCCCGCCATATGGCCGGCGGCCCCGAGAACCCGCTCGGCGCACGCGCGCTCTATCTCGGCTCGAGCCTCTACCGGATCCACGGCACCAACGAACCGCACACGATCGGACAGAACGTCTCCTCCGGCTGCATCCGGATGATGAACGAGGACGTGGAAGACCTCTACGAGCGCGTTCGCGTCGGCACCCGCGTGAAGGTGATCTGAGGTTAGAAACAAAAACGACCGGGATTGCTCCCGGCCGTCCTGGACTTGGCTGCGGACCGGGTCAGGTCCAGCTGGAATCGTCGCCGCCGAAATCGCCGCCATCGTCGAAGGAGGCGTCCTGGAACGTGGCGTCGTCTCCGCCGAACCCGCCGAAGCCGCCATCCCCGCCACCAAATGACGCATCCTGCGCGGCGGCGTCACCGCCCTGCAGGGGCGCCCCCATGGAGGCGAGGTCGTTGTTCGAGAAGTTGCCGAGCGCGCTATGTCCGCCCGAGAAGGCGTTCATCAGCGCGTTGCCGACCATCATGCCGCCCGCAACGCCGGCGGCCGTGGTCAGGGCGCCCCGAAGGAAGCCGCCCCCGCCGCCCGCGGCCTGAGGCGCCTGGGGCTGCCCGCCCCAGGGACCGCCCTGCGGCCCGCCTTGCGGTTGGCCACCCCACGGGCCGCCCTGTTGCGGCGCATAGCCGGGCTGCTGGCCATAGCCGGGCTGGCCGTAACCGCCCTGCGGACCCTGGCCCGGACGGCCGAAGGGCTGCTGCTCGCGCCGCTGGCCGCCGCCGAAGATCGACGACAGGATCCCGCCGCCGCCGCCGGCGGCACCGGACCGGCTGAGCTGCTCGTTCTCGGCGCGCAGCTGCTCCATCTGCTGCTCGAGACTCTTGAGCGCCTCTTCCTGCACGTAGAGCGCCTGCGCCATGGCGTAGGGCGCGTACGGCTGCTGACGCACTTTGTCCGCGATGAAACGCTCCGCCTCGGGGTCCCGCTGCTGCCCGGCTGTCTGCTCCAGCCGCCTGAAGATGTCTGAGATGATCTGTCTTTCCTGGTCGTTCACGTTGGTCCCCTCTGGTGGAGGCCGGTAGACGGCCAATGAGAGACATGGGTGAGCTGCGGGCGTTTTGAAGCCCCCCCGCGCACGAATGTTATGCGCCGAAACATTAAACCTTAGGCGGTCCGTCCCCTAACGGGGGCTGACGCTCCCACGGGGCGCTGTTAAGGACCGGCCAACAGTTCGAGTTTGCGGAGAGAAACGTGGGACGCATCGAGGCGGGCGGGCTGAAGATCGACCGCCAATTGCACGACTTCATCGTCAACGAGGCCCTGCCGGGGACCGGGGTCGAGCCCGACGCGTTCTGGAACGGCTTCGGCGCCATCGTCCGGGACCTCGCCCCGCGTGCTCGCGAGCTTCTCGCGGTCCGTGACCGGCTCCAGGCTAGGATCGACGCCTGGCACGCGGAACGGAAGGGTCGCCCGATCGACGAGGCCGAATACGAGCGCTTCCTGCGCGAGATCGGATACCTCCTGCCGGACCCGGCACCCACCACGGTGGAGACCGACAACGTCGACGCGGAGATTGGCACCATCGCCGGTCCGCAGCTTGTCGTCCCCATATCGAATGCGCGCTATTCGCTGAATGCCGCCAACGCCCGCTGGGGGTCGCTCTACGACGCGCTCTACGGGACGGACGCCATTCCGGAAGACGGCGGCGCGACGCGCTCGGGCGGCTACAACAAGGTCCGGGGCGAACGCGTCATCGCCAAGGCGCGCGAGGTTCTCGACCTCGCGGCCCCGCTGGCGCAGGGCAGCCACAGGGACGCGGCCGCCTACTCGGTCGAGGGCGGCAAGGTGTCCGTGCGGCTCGGGAACGGGGATACGACCGCGCTCGCCCGCCCCGAAGGCTTCGTGGGCTATCTCGGCGATGCCGCGAGCCCGTCCGCCATCGTGTTCAGGCACAACAACCTTCATCTCGAGCTGAAGATCGACCGCTCGCACCCGATCGGGCGCGACGATCCGGCCGGGGTCGCCGACCTCGTGATCGAGTCCGCCGTGACGACGATCATGGACCTGGAGGACTCGGTCGCGACCGTCGATGCCGAGGACAAGATCGAGGTCTACCGCAACTGGCTCGGCCTGATGCAGGGCACGCTGACGGCGAACCTCGAGAAGGGCGGCCGCACCATCGAGCGCCGCCTCCATCCCGACCGGACCTATACGGCTCCCGCGGGCGGCGAGGTCTCGCTTCCCGGCCGCAGCCTCATGCTCGTGCGCAATGTCGGGCAGCATATCGATACCGGGGCCGTCCTCGACGCCTCCGGCGCCGAGATCCCGGAGCATATGCTGGACGCGGCGGTGACCTCGCTCATCGCCAAGCACGATCTCTCTGGCCGCTACCCGTTCCGCAACAGCCGGGCCGGCTCGGTCTACATCGTGAAGCCCAAGATGCACGGGCCGGACGAGGTCGCCTTCGCGGAAGAGCTCTTCGGCCGTGTGGAGGACCTGCTCGGCCTCGAACGCAACACGCTCAAGATGGGCATCATGGACGAGGAGCGGCGCACGACCGTGAACCTCGCCTCCTGCATTGCGGCCGCACGCCGGCGCGTCGTCTTCATCAACACTTTTTTAATTGACAGCTCGTGCTACGAGATCAACACCTCGATGGAAGCCGGGCCGATGATCCGCAAGAACGAGATGCGGGCGACGCCCTGGATCAAGGCCTACGAGGACCGCAACGTCGATGTCGGTCTCGCCATGGGGCTTCCGGGCCGCGCGCAGATCGGCAAGGGCATGTGGGCGATGCCGGACCGGATGGCCGACATGCTCGTCCAGAAGGTCGCCCACCCGAAGGCCGGCGCCAACACCGCGTGGGTGCCTTCCCCGACCGCCGCGACGCTGCACGCGCTCCATTATCACGAGGTCGACGTCGCGGCCCGGCAGCAGGAGCTGCGCTCGCGCGGCATGGCGAAGCTCTCCGACATCCTGACGATCCCGCTGTCGCAGTCCAACTTCGCGCCGGAAGCCGTGCAGGAGGAGCTGGACAACAACGCCCAGGGCATCCTCGGCTACGTGGTCCGCTGGATCGACCAGGGCGTCGGCTGTTCCAAGGTTCCGGACATCCACGATGTCGGCCTGATGGAAGACCGCGCGACGCTGCGCATCTCGAGCCAGCACATCGCGAACTGGCTGCGGCACGGCATCGTGAGCGAGGAGCAGGTGATGGCCACCATGCGCCGGATGGCCGAGGTGGTGGACCGGCAGAACGCGGGCGACGCGGCCTACAAGCCGATGGCACCCAAGTTCGAAGGCCCGGCCTTCGCGGCCGCCTGCGACCTCGTCTTCAAGGGCCGTGCACAGCCGAACGGCTACACGGAGTGGATCCTGCACGAGCGCAGGCGCGAGGCGAAGGCGCTCGGCCGGCCGGACCGGTCCGGCGATGCCGCCGCGCCGACCGATCGCAAGCCGACCAGCATCGCCTGACGAGCACAACCTTGGCCGGACCCGCAGCGGGAGCCGCGACGGGTCCGGCCCGATTTCCGCCCCAGGAAAGTCACTTTTCCCTCAGGGACTTACGGTCAAGCTTCGCGACCTCGTTAACCGTCCAGTAACCATACCGCGCCAACGTCTTCACAACTTGAGAGAAGTTGGAGACGACATGTCGGTTGCGTCTGAGCACGATCGGGTCGCCCGCCCGGCAGCTGCGGGCCCCATCTACAAGATCATCGCCCGCCAGATCGGTCGGCGGCTGCGCGAGCACCTCGACCGGCCCGAGGCCGATCCCCTGCCGGTCGATCACGTCGATCTCCTGCTTCGGCTGCGGCACAAGGAGCGGGATCGTTCCCGCCAGAGCGCCTGAACGTCACGCCGGCGTGGGCGCGTCGTCCGGGATCAGGCCGGCCTCGCGCAGGCCCTCCCAGAATGCGGCCGGGATGTGCTGGCTCATCAGCTCGGCATTGGTTCTGACCCGCTCGGCGTTCTTCGCGCCCGGGATTACGGCCGCGACGGCCGGGTGCGCGGCGCAGAACTGGAGCGCCGCCGCCCTGATGTCGACGCCATGCTCCTTCGCGATGGCGGCGATCCGGTCCCGGGCCGCGACCTTGTCCGCAGGCGCCTCCTGGTAGTCGTAGTTCTTTCCGCCGGCGAGGAGACCCGAATTGTAGGGGCCGCCGACCACCACGTGGACGCCACGCTCCACGCAGGCAGGGAACAGCTCCCGTAGGCCGGAGAAATCGAGCAGGCTGTACCGGCCGGCGAGCAGGAACACGTCCGGGTCGGATTGCTCCAGGGCGCGACGGCAGGGTTCGACCAGGTTGACCCCTAGGCCCCACCCCTTAATGACGCCCTCCTCCCGCAGGCGGATGAGGGCCTTCGCAGCGCCGCCCATTGCCGTCTCGAACACCTCCTCCCAGGCCGCGCCGTGATGGTCCTCGGCGAGGTCATGGATGAAGGCGATGTCGATCCGGGCGAGGCCCAGGCGGTTCAGGCTGTCCTCGATCGAGCGCCGGACGCCATCGGAGCTGTAATCGTACTCGACCCGGAAGGGCAGGCCTTCCTTGAAGGGCGGGTTCTCCGGCGCGCTCTCGTCCGCGACCAGCAGGCGTCCGACCTTCGAGGACAGCACGAAGCTGTCGCGCGGATAGCGCCGGAGGACGCGCCCGAAGCGGTGCTCCGACAGGCCCTGGCCGTAATGCGGCGCGGTGTCGAAGTAGCGGACACCGGTGTCCCAGGCCGCCACGAGGGCGCCCTCGGCGGTTTCCTCGTCGACCGTGTTGAACATGTTGCCGAGCGGCGCCCCGCCGAAGCCGAGCGGGCCCGGGGGCCGGAAATGCTTGTCAGACATGCGAGCTCCTCTTCGCTCGCGGCCAACGCACCTGGTCCCGGAGGGTTGCCCTCGCAGGGACAGGTTGCCTATTCGGCCGCCGCGAGCGTCGGCCGACGATCCTGGTCGAGGCCACGCGCGGCCAGCACGGCAGGCGGCGGCCCGCCCGTCGCCCAGTCGAGCAGTTCGGCCGTGTGCACGATCGGGATGTCCGTGCCCTTCCCGATCTGAGTGATGCAGCCGATGTTGCCCGTGGCGATCACGTCGGGGCGGATGCGTTCGATGTTGGCGACCTTGCGGGCGCGGAGCCGCCCGGCGATCTCGGGCTGGAGCAGGTTGTAGGTGCCGGCCGAGCCGCAACAGATATGCCCTTCCGGCACGTCCTTCACGGTGAAGCCGGCCTGCTTCAGCAGCGTCTTCGGTTCCGTGCGGATCTGCTGGCCGTGCTGCATCGAGCAGGCGGAGTGGTATGCGACGACGAGGTCGCTGTCCCGCACGGGAGCCTTGAGGCCGAGCGACAGCGCGTATTCCACGATGTCCTTGGCGGCCGCGGAGACCCGTTTCGCCTTCTCGGCATAGGCCGGCTCGTCGCGGAACATGAAGCCGTAATCCTTGATCGTCGTGCCGCAGCCCGAGGCGGTGACGATGATGGCCTCCAGCCCGCGGTCCAACTCCGCCGACCATATGTCGATCGCCCTGCGGGCGAGCGCCTTAGCCTGGTCCTCGCGCCCCATGTGGTGGACCAGCGCGCCGCAGCATCCCTCGTCCGCCTGGACGACCTCGACGCCGTGCCGGTTCAGGAGGCGGATCGCGGCCTCGTTGTACTGCGGTGCCAGCACCGATTGAGCACAGCCCTTGAGCATGGCCACGCGGGCGCGCGGGCTCCCCTCGGCCGGGAAGGTGCCGGCTCGGTCGCCCGCCGAGCGGTTCGGCACCTGGGCGGGGGCGAGTTCCAGCATCGCGGACAGCCGATTGCCGACCCGCGGCAGCCCCGCGAGCAGGGCCCGAAACGGCTTCCCGAAATGGGCGCCCAGCATCGCCAGCCTGAACCGGTTCCGGTAGGGCAGCACGCGGGCGAGAACCTCCCGCATCAGGCGGTCATGCAGCGGCCGCTTGTGCGTCTGTTCGATATGGGCGCGCGCATGGTCGACGAGGTGCATGTAGTGCACCCCCGACGGGCAGGTCGTCATGCAGGAGAGGCACGACAGACAGCGGTCGATATGCCGGACCACCTGCGCGGTCGCGGCCTTCCCGCCCTCGAACATGTCCTTGATGAGGTAGATGCGCCCGCGCGGCGAATCGAGCTCGTCCCCGAGCAGCAGGTAGGTCGGGCAGGTGGCCGTGCAGAAGCCGCAATGGACGCAGGTGCGGAGGATCTTCTCCGACGCTTCCATGTGCGGGTCGGCCAGTTGCGCCGGCGTGAAGTTGGTCTGCATCGGGCCTTACGCTCCCGCCTGCCACTGACGAATAGCATCCAGCGGATAGAGAAGCATGATGACGTTCAGGACGAGATTGTCACGAACCACGTAGCCGACACCGATCTCCATCGCGAGCGCCGCCACAACGGTGAGCACAACCGGAAGGCGCGACGCCAGGACGAACCCCACGATCATGGCCAGGATGTCGGCGACAGAGTTCACGATGCTGTCGCCGAAATAATGCTGCGCGATCGCCTCCGCCCGGTACCGCTCGATGATCATGGGGGTATTCTCGATGATCTCCCAGGCGCATTCCAGCACCGTCGCGGCAAGGAGGCCGGCCCAGAGCGGCATCTCGCGGCCCGCCAGCCTGCAGGCCGCCCACGCGCCGAAGTAGAAGAGGAAGCCGTGGATGACGTGGGAGAACGTGTACCAGTCCGTCAGGTGCTGCGAATTTTCGGCGCTCTGGACGACGCCATGCCAGAGCTTGACGGTGCCGCATGTGCAGATCGGTGTCCTGCCCAGCCAGAACAGGATGACGGCCGTGAGGAGGATGAGGATGGCGGGTAGCGCGAAGGCGCGGGGCGTCCAGCGCTGACCTTCCCCTGACCCCGACATCACGGCCGGCAGCGGCGCCGCCTGCTCAGATGCCGGCATACATGCGGCCCGGGTTGAAGATCCCGACCGGATCCAGGGATCCTTTGATCCCGGCGGTCAGCTTTCGCAACGGGTCGGCGAGCGGCTGGAAGACGTCGACCGAGGCACGGATCTCCGCCGGGGCGCGCACGAGGGTCGCATGTCCGCCCGTCTGCGCGAGGGCGCCCCGGATGACGGCCGCGCCCGCGTCATCTCCCGGCGAACAGGCGAGCCACACCAGCCCGCCGCCCCAATCGTAGAACCAGCGGCACCGGAGATCGCGCGCGACGAGGGCGGTCAGGAGGTGGCCCTTGGTCGGCGCGACGGAGATCCGCCAGACCGCCTCGCTCGAGACGTTCGCCGCGAAGGGGGCGACATCGCGCACGCCGCGCCAGAGCGCGCTGTTGGCTTCCCCGTCCACGATGTCGGTATCGTGGCGCCGGAACAGCCGCCGAAGCTCTCCGCCGCGGTGATCGACCGAATAGGCGAAGCCTTCCAGCCGGAGAAGCGTCTGGGCGCCGCCACGCAGCCCGGCGGGCAGATGCGCCGCGGCCGTGACCTCGTAGGGGGAGCCGAGCGCAGCCGCCATCGCGGCGGCAGCCTGCGCCTCGTCGAGTCCGCGCAACACCAGCGTCCGCGTGCGCTCGGGTTTGGGCAGGACCTTGAACGTGACCTCCGTCAGGAAGCCGAGCGTGCCCCAGGAGCCGCCGAGCAGCTTGACGAGGTCGAGCCCGGTCACGTTCTTCATGACCCGGCCGCCGTTCTTGATCACCTCGCCCCGCCCGTTCACGAACCGCACGCCGATGAGGCTGTCGCGGGCCGCGCCGGCCTGGATGCGGCGCGGTCCGGAGAGATTCGCGGCCGCGACCCCGCCGATGGTCGGCTCCCCGCTCGAGCCGAGGAGCGGGCGGTAGTCGATCGGCTCGAAGGTGAGCTGCTGGCCCTTCTCGGCGAGCGTTCGCTCGACCTCGGCCAGCGGCGTGCCG
The DNA here is from genome assembly GCA_023423995.1 of Pseudomonadota bacterium. GTDB lineage: Bacteria > Pseudomonadota > Alphaproteobacteria > Rhizobiales > Beijerinckiaceae > Enterovirga. The sequence goes on from JAFAEL010000059.1 coordinate 14,302, forward strand.
GCGCGGGCGCCGATAACGAGCTCTGCCGGCTCGTGAAGGGTGATGCCGGTGAGGCCGGAGGCGGAGAGCGTGCGCTCCGTCTGGGCCGGCCGGCCGATGGCCGACTTCGTGCCGCCTCCCGCTATCGCCAGGAGAATCCGCCCGGCCGCCGCCTCCGCGACGGCTGCGCAGGCTTCCTGTTCGTCACGAGGTGCGATGGTCGTCATGAGAGTTTCAGCGGACGTCGGCGGGCGTGTCGGATACGAACGATGCGAAGCTCGTCGTGGCTGATGGGTCGATAATAGACCTTGTAGGGGAAACCTGAGACCATCACGAACCGGTGCGTCCCCGTTCTCGTGAGCGTTCCTGAATCCGGAAACTCCGAAAGGCGGCTCCAGAGCGACGAGATGCCGGCGGCGAAATCACTCCCGGCGCGCGGGCTCTCCCGTGCCAGGTGGGCAAGAATGCTCCGGAGGTCTCGCAGTGCCGCTGGACCGAAGCTGACGCGCATCACAGACGATAGCGGTCGAGAACGGCTCTGACCTCCTCGTCCGACGCTACTTCGCCGCGCTCGATCTCTCGCTCCGCCTCATCCAGCGCCGCCTGATCCTCGTCGGACAGCTCGAGCTCCTCCGCATCCGTTTCCTCCATGCGTAGCAGGATCCGGGCGGCATCCTCCTGCCGATCCAGCGGCCAGGTGCGAACCCTCTCGAGGACGGCCTCGATGTCGTCCTTCGTCATGGCGGATCCCTCGCTCATGCGGCGATCCGGCCGTCCAGCGGGAAAACCTTGGCGGGGTTCATGAGCCAGGCCGGATCGAAGACGTTGCGGATGCGCATCTGCTGCGCGAGGTCGGCCTCGTCGAACTGGCAGCGCATCAGGTCGCGCTTCTCGATCCCGACGCCATGCTCGCCGGTCAGGCAGCCGCCCACCTCCACGCAGAGCTTGAGGATGTCCTCGCCCGCGCGCTCCGCCTTCTCCATCTCACCCGGCTTGTTGATGTCGAACAGGATCAAGGGATGCAGGTTTCCGTCTCCCGCATGGAACACGTTGGCGACCCGCAGCCCCTCCCGCTTCACGATCTCGTCGATGCGCCGGAGCACGAGCGGCAGCTGGCCGGTGGGGATGGTCCCGTCCATGCAGATGTAGTCGGAGATCCGGCCCGTCGCCCCGAAGGCGGACTTCCGGCCCTTCCAGATCGCCGCGCTCTCGGCCTCGGAGCGGGATACCTTGACGGTGCTGACCTTGTGGCCCTCCGCGATGGCGACGACGCGGCGCAGCTGCTCGTCGATCTCGGCATCCGAGCCCTCGACCTCGACGATCAGCATGGCCTCCACGTCGAGCGGGTAACCGGCCTGCGCGAAGCCCTCCGTGATCTCGATGGCGACCTTGTCCATGTATTCGAGCGCGACCGGCACCAGGCCCTCGCCGATGATGGCCGCGACGCAGGCGCCGGCATCCTCGGCGGACGGAAAGCCCAGGAGCGCAGGGCGCGCCCCCTCGGCGGCCCGGAGGATGCGCACCGTCGCCTCCGTCACGATCCCGAGCTGGCCCTCCGAGCCGATGACGAGGCCGAGCAGATCGAGGCCGGGGCTGTCGAGATGCGGCCCGCCGATCTCCACGACCGTGCCGTCCAGCAGCACCATCGTGACGCCGAGGATGTTGTTCGTCGTCACGCCGTATTTAAGGCAGTGGGCACCGCCCGAGTTCATGCCGATATTCCCGGCGATCGTGCAGGCGAGCTGGCTCGACGGGTCGGGCGCGTAGAAGAAGCTCTCGTGCGCAACGGCCCCGGAGATCGCGAGGTTGGTGATCCCGGCCTCGACGCGCGCGGTGCGGTTCTCGAAATCGAGGTCGAGCACCCGCGCCATCTTCGAGACGCCGACGAGGACGGCATCCTCCTGCGGGATCGCGCCGCCCGCGAGCGATGTGCCTGCCCCCCGCGGCACCACCTTCACGCCCTGCTCGCTCAGGTACTTCATCACCGCCGAGACCTCGGCCGTGGAGGACGGGAGCACGACCGCCATGGGCATCTTGCGATAGGCCGTCAGGCCGTCCGTCTCGAAGGCCCGGCGCTCGTCCTCGGAGGTGATCAGGGCCTCCGGATGAACGAGGCGCGCCAGCCCCGCGATGATCTCCCCGCGGCGAGCGAGAATAGATTGATCCGGCGCCGGAAAGGCGATGGACATGGCGCTCCCTCGTGGTCCTGGACCCTCGGGTCAGTTTAGACCGGAAGCAAGCTCCACGCGAGCGACCTCAGGCCGCTAAGGCGCGCCGCACCACGACCCTGTTCCGCCCACCCTGCTTGGCAGCGTAGAGCGCCCCATCCGCTTCCCGCAGGAGCGCATCGATGTCGTCGACGGGCCCCGAGAGTTCGGCGCAGCCGATGCTGATCGTCACCGGGATGGGCCGTCCCTCGAATGTCGGCACGAGACCGGCCGCACCGCGCCGCAGCCGCTCCGCGACCATCTCCGCCCCCTGGATGTCGATCGAGGGAAGCAGGATCGCGAATTCCTCGCCGCCTAGGCGGCCGATGACGTCGATCGACCGAAGCGTCGACTGGAGGGCGCCTGCGACCTGCTTCAGCACCTCGTCGCCGGCCGCATGACCATGCGTGTCGTTGATCGCCTTGAAGTGATCCACGTCGATCATGAGCGCGGAGAGCGGCTGCCCGAACCGCTTCCAGCGGGTGAGCTCTGCCTCGCCGAGTTCGAAGAACCGGGCGCGATTCGAGACCCCGGTCAGCTGGTCCGTCGTGAGCAGCCGGCGAATCTCGTCGCCGCTCGATTTCCGTTCGGTCACATCCCGCAACACGACCGAGAAGCCGGTGATCTCCCCCGTCTGCTCCTCCAGGGCGGAGACGAGGCTCTGGCACCAGTAGCGCGAGCCGTCCTTTCGCCGCCGCCACCCTTCGTCGATGTGCCATCCGTCGCGGCGGGCGAGGTCCACCTGCTGCATCGCCCTGCCCTGCACGGCCTCGTCGGGAAAGTAGAACACGTTCAACGTCCGGCCGAGCACATCGCGGGCCGAATAGCCGGTCTGCCGCTCGCCCGACCGGTTCCAGGCATTGATCCGGCCGGTCTCGTCCAGCGACAGCAGCGCAAAGTCGTTCACGCCGGCGATGATCGCCGAGAACCAGGCTTCCGCCTCCTTCAGGCGCCGCTCCTGCGCGACCTGTTCGGTGATGTCGGACAGGACGGTCATGAGGCGGCCAGCCTCGATCTTGATGATCGAGCAGGAGAGGACCTGGGCTGTCCCGCCCGCGCCGCGGCGGACGTGGATGCGGTGGTTCTCGCAGATGGCGCCCCGCTCTCCCCCGAAGCTCGACACCATGTAGCGCAGATCCGGCGCGTAGGGCTCGAGGGCAACGAACAGGTTCGTGAGAGCGGCGGAATCGGCGATCGGCAGAAGGAGCTGCGCGGCGAGCGGGTTCATCAGCCCGACCGTCCCAGCCTCGTCCATCTCGACCAGCCCGACCGGGCAGACATAGAGGAACTGGAGGAGCCGCTCGTTCTCCTCGGCGAGGCTCGGGAGCTCCGCCGGCACCTGGGCCGACATGGTCAGCGCTGGATCAGGAGGTAGCGCCGCGAGGCGCCCGCACTCTGGAGCATACGGAGCTTCACGGGCGTCGGCCGCATCCTGAGCGTGAGCACGTAGTCGATCGTCGCGTCGAGCTCCGGCTCGTCCTCGAAGCGCTGGGCGACCATGAAGTTGTTCATGCAGGGCGCGACCACGCCGAAGACGTGCCGGCCGACGACCTTGTCGGGAGACAGCCCGGCCATCCGGGACTCGGCAGCGGAATAGAGTTCGACCGTGCCATCCCGGCCGAAGCCGATGACGCCGAAGGGTTGTTCATCGAGTTCCGCCGGCGAGGCAGCCTCGACCTCCCGGATCGAACATTTTGCAAAATCAATCATCAATCACTCCTGGCCGGAGTGAGGCACGGGAGCCGTGGAGGAGCCGTAAACGCCTCCACGGCAATGCCGACGGTACGGAACCGGACATTTGCGGCGGCGCGCTCAGGCGCGGGCCGGCTCCAGGACCGTGCTCCAGAGGTCGGCGCCGGCGACGTCCTTCAGGGTCACCTTCATCGCCTCCGTGTTGCCGTCGATGGCGACATGCCCGAAGAACTGCAGGCCGGCGCTCGGCGGCGTGTTCTGCCCCTGCTCGGCACTCGGCGCTTTCACGTAGCGGAGCTGCGGCCCGAACGTGTTGTCGAGGTCGCCCGGCCCGAAGCTGCCCGCATGAAGAGGCCCGGACACGAACTCCCAGAACGGGTCGAAATCCTGGAACTGGGCCTTGTTCGGATCGTAGTAGTGTGCGGCCGTGTAGTGCACGTCGGCCGTCAGCCAGACGGTGTTGCGGATGCGGGCGTGCTTGATGAAGCGCAGCAGCGCCGCGATCTCGAGTTCGCGTCCGAGCGCCGGCCCGTCACCCTGGGCGATCGCCTCGGATCCCTTCTTCAGCCGGCCGTCATCGAAGACCACGATTCCGAGCGGCATGTCGGCCGCGATCACCTTCCAGGTCGCCCGCGAGTTGAGAAGCTCGCGCTTCAGCCAGGCGAGTTGCTCCTCGCCGAGGAATACGCTCTCCGGGCCTTCTTCGGCCTGGCGGTTGTCGCCGTTCGCGGCCCTGTAGGTGCGCATGTCCAGGAAGAAGATGTCGAGCGAGGGCCCATAGGACACCTTGCGGTAGACGCGGCCGACCTCTTCCGGGGAGGCGGACATCGGCATGTATTCGTGGAAGGCCCGCATGCCGCGCGCGGCCAGGAGCCCGACCGACTTCACGCTGTACCGCTTGTCGTCCGCGAGTTGCTTGGAGGCAGACCAGTTGTTGGTGACCTCGTGGTCGTCCCACTGCGCCATCATGGGGACCTCGGCCGCGAAGGCCCGCAGGTTCCGGTCCATCAGGTTGTACTTGTAGCGGCCGCGGAACTCGGCGAGCGTTTCGGCGACCTTGGAGACCTCATCAGTGACGAGGTTCTTCCACATCGAGCCATCGGGCAGCTTCTGCTCGGAGGGGATCGGGCCGTCGGCGTAGATCGTGTCGCCCGAATGGATGAAGAAATCCGGCCGCAGCTTCAGCATCGTGTCGTAGATGCGCATGCCGCCGCGCGCCTCGTCGATGCCCCAGCCCTGCCCGGCCGTGTCGCCGGACCAGACGAAGGAGATGTCCCGCCTGCCGGCAGGAGCGGTCCGGAAGCGGCCGACGAGCGGCTCGCTTGCCACGCCGCCCGCAAGGTCGCGGGCGGTCGCCCGGAAGAAGATGTCCTGCCCGGCCGGCAGGTCGCGGATCAGCGCCTTCACGGCGAAGTCGGTCTCGGGCAGGGCATCGAGGCCGACCGCCCGGTGGACCGCCTTGAAGCTGTCCGTGGTCGCGATCTCGAAGGTGACGCGCGAGGGCCGGTCGGCGCGGGTCCAGACGGTGGCGGAGCTCAGGTCCGCATCGCCCGACTGGACGCCATGGGTCAGGATCGGGCGCTCGCCCGCCCGGCTGATCGCCGGCCGCGCAATCCCAGTCGCGACCGTGATTGCGCCCGCACTGCCCGCCAGGAGCAATTGCCTGCGCCCCAGCTCGATCTTGCCCGCCATCGGAATCTCCGCTCGTTGAGAACGGCTCCAATGAACCCGGACACTTGTAGCCCTCGCGACGCCCGGATGACGCCGCGGTGACAGAGACGGTCGTCAGCCGCCGAGCTTTTTCCGGCGCTGGCCGAGCGTGCGCAGGCGCAGCGCGTTCAGCTTGATGAAGCCGGCCGCGTCCCGGTGGTCGTAGGCGACCGCGCCCTCCTCGAAGGTCACGAGGTCCTGGTCGTAGAGCGAGTTCGGGCTCTCGCGCGCGATCACGTGGACGCCGCCCTTGTAGAGCTTCAGGGTCACCTCGCCGGTGACCATCTCCTGGGACTTGTCGATCAGCGCCTGCAGCATCTCGCGCTCGGGCGAGAACCAGAAGCCGTTATAGATGAGCTCCGCGTAGCGCGGCATCAGCTCGTCCTTGAGATGCGCGGCACCGCGGTCGAGCGTGATCGACTCGATGGCCCGGTGTGCCGGAAGCAGGATGGTGCCGCCGGGCGTCTCGTACATGCCGCGGCTCTTCATGCCGACGAAGCGGTTCTCGACGAGGTCCAGCCGGCCGATGCCGTTGGCGCGGCCGAGTTCGTTCAGCTTGGCGAGCAGGGTCGCGGGCGACAGCTTCTGGCCATCGATCGAGACCGCGTCTCCGCGCTCGAACCCGATCTTGATGACCGTCGGCTTGTCCGGCGCCTCCTCGGGCGAGAGCGTGCGGGAATAGACGTAGTCCGGCACCTCCTGCGCGGGATCCTCGAGCACCTTGCCCTCGGACGAAGCGTGCAGAAGGTTCGCGTCGACGGAGAACGGCGCCTCGCCGCGCTTGTCCTTGGCGATCGGGATCTGGTGCTTCTCGGCGAAGTCGATCAGCTGCTCGCGCGAGCGCAGGTCCCATTCGCGCCAGGGCGCGATGATGGTGATGTCGGGCTTCAGCGCGTAGTAGCCGAGCTCGAACCGGACCTGGTCGTTGCCCTTGCCCGTGGCGCCGTGGGAGACGGCGTCCGCTCCCACCTTCTCGGCGATTTCGATCTGCTTCTTGGCGATGAGCGGCCGGGCGATCGAGGTGCCGAGCAGGTAGACCCCCTCGTACTGGGCATTCGCTCGGAACATCGGGAACACGTAGTCCCGTACGAATTCCTCGCGGAGGTCCTCGATGAAGATGTTCTCGTCTTTGATGCCGAGGAGCTGTGCCTTCCGGCGCGCCGGCTCCAGTTCCTCGCCCTGGCCCAGATCGGCCGTGAAGGTGACCACCTCGCAGCCATAGGTGGTCTGCAGCCACTTCAGGATGATGGAGGTGTCGAGGCCGCCCGAATAGGCGAGCACGACTTTCTTCACTTGCTTGTCGGCCATCTGAGGAAGCGTCGGTCCGGTAAAGGGATGGCGGGGGCTTAGCAGTCCGGGCGCGGCAGGCGCAACGGGCAGGTCGGCGGGACCGCAGCCGGAGTTGCGGCGTTCTCCTGCCGGGCGGCTTCCGGGAACAGCGGCCCCTCCGCGGAACGTTCTTCAAAAAGAACATTCCGTTGCGCAATGACGAACGATGTGGCATTCACCGTTCGTCATTTCAGTCCAGAGCGATCGTTAGATCATCCCAGCGATGAACATGCCCTTGCGACAATCCGAGCTGGCGGGCGCCGAGCGGCTTTCTCCGCAGAAGCCCGCCATCAGCTTCGCGAACGTATCGAAGACCTTCTCTGCCCGCGGCAAGGTGGCCGAGGTGCGGGCGCTCTCCGGCATCGACCTCGCGGTCGCCCCGGGCTCGATCCTCGGCGTGATCGGGCGCAGCGGCGCCGGCAAGTCGACCCTCATCCGGCTGGTCAACGGTCTTGAGAAGCCGACGAGCGGCCGCGTGGTCGTAGACGGCACGGAGGTCTCGGCGCTCGACGAGCGCGGGCTGCGGGATGTGCGCCGCCGCGTCGGCATGATCTTCCAGCACTTCAATCTCCTGTCCTCGCGCACGGCCTTCGACAATGTCGCCTTGCCGCTGGAGATCGCCGGCACGCCCAGGGAGGAGATCAGGAAGCGCGTCGAGCCGCTGCTCGAACTCGTCGGCCTCGCCGACAAGCGGAACCGCTACCCGGCCGAGCTCTCGGGCGGGCAGAAGCAGCGCGTCGGCATAGCCCGCGCGCTTGCGACGCAGCCGAGGGTGCTGCTCTCCGACGAGGCGACCTCCGCGCTCGACCCGGAGACCACGCGCTCGATCCTGGAGCTCCTGTCCTCGATCAACCGGGAGCTCGGGCTCACGATCCTCCTCATCACGCACGAAATGTCGGTGATCCGCGGCGTTGCCCGCGAGGTCGCGGTGATCGATGCGGGCCGCATCGTCGAGCACGGCGACGTCTTCGACGTCTTCACCCGGCCTCGGCACCCGACCACGCGCTCTTTCCTCGGAGCGGAGACCGGGCACGAGCTTCCGCCCTACCTTCGCGCCCATCTGAAGCCGGAGCCCGCACCGGGCGCTGCGGTCGCGATCCGGATCCTGTTCCGCGGCCCGCATGCGACCGATCCCGTGATCTCGGAGCTGTCGCGCGAGCTCGGGCTCGACCTCAATATCCTGTCCGGCTCGGTCGACGAGATCGCCGGCCGCCCCTTCGGGACTCTCGTGGTCAGCCTTCCCAACGATCCGCTGAAGCTCGGTCAGGCCCTGACCTTTCTCCAGGCCCGCGACCTCGACACGGAGGTGATCGGCTATGTCGCCTGAAATCCTGCGCCTCATCTGGGAGGCCACCCTCGACACCCTCTGGATGGTGGCGGTCTCCGCCTCGCTCGCCACGCTGATCGGCCTGCCGCTCGGCGTTTTCCTGGCCACCAGCGGCCGCGGCGAACTCTTCGCAGCCCCGCTGGTGAACAAGGCGCTCGGCTTCGTCGTGAACGCGACGCGGTCGACACCCTTCATCATCCTGGTCGTCGCCATCATCCCGTTCACGCGGCTTCTCGTCGGCACCTCCATCGGCACCAAGGCGGCCATCGTGCCGCTGACCATCGCGGCGGCGCCCTTCATCGCGCGGCTCATCGAGGGCGCGATCCGCGAGGTCGACCAGGGGCTCGTCGAGGCCGCGCGCGCCATGGGAGCGACGCCCCTCCAGATCGTCCGCAAGGTGCTCGTGCCGGAAGCGCTGCCCGCCATCGTCCTGGCCCTGACGCTCGCGGTCGTGAGCCTCCTCGGCTTCTCGGCCATGGTCGGCGCCGTCGGGGGCGGCGGGCTCGGCGACCTCGGCATCCGCTACGGCTACCAGCGCTTCATGCCCGACGTCATGGCCGTGGTGGTCGTCGTGCTCATCGTGCTCGTGCAGCTCGTCCAGAGCACGGGCGATCACCTCTCCCGCCGGCTGAACAAGCGCCTCCGGCACGGCTGATCCGTACAAGCAACCTCAGGAGAACATCATGGTGAACTGGTCCCGGCGCGCCCTCTTGGGCGCGGCGATGGCGGCCCTGTGCCTGGGCACGGCCTCGGCGGACGCCCAGACCATCCGGGTGGGCGTGACGGCCGGCCCGCATGCCGAGGTCCTCGACGCCGTGAGGAAGGTCGCGGCCGAGCGCGGGCTCGAGCTCAAGGTGATCGAGTTCACCGACTACGTCGTGCCGAACCAGGCGCTCGCCTCCGGGGATCTCGAGGCAAACTCGTTCCAGCACGAGCCCTACCTCAAGAACCAGATCGCCAAGACGGGCTGGAAGCTGGTGAAGGCCGGCACGACCACGGCCTCGCCGCAGGGAATCTATTCGAAGAAGTACAAGAAGATCGAGGACCTGCCGGCCGGCGCCACCATCGCCATCCAGAACGATCCCTCGAACGGGGCCCGCTCCCTCCAGATCCTGGATGCGAACGGCGTGATCAAGCTCAAGGACCCGACGAACACCGCCTCGACGATCGCCGACATCGCCGGCAACCCGAAGCGCTTCCGCTTCGTCGAGCTCGACGCCGCCCAGCTCGCCCGCTCCCTCGACGATGTCGATGCGGCCTCGATCAACAACAACTATGCCATCCAGGCCGGGCTCTCTCCCGTGACGGATCCGCTCATCAAGGAACCGGTCGAGGGGCCGTGGGTCAACATCATCGCGGTGCGCGAACAGGACAAGGACAAGCCCTGGGTGAAGGCGCTCGTCGAGGCCTACCGCTCGGAGCCCGTGAAGGAGTTCATCCTGGCCCGCTTCAAGGGCGCCTACCAGCCGACCTGGTAGCGCCGCGCAACCTCTTCCGTGTCTGCAACAAGAAGAAAGACCCTACGATGAAACAGCTTCTCCTCGCCGCCGGCATCGCGGCCTCGATCGTGGCCGCGCCTGCGCTCGCGCAATCGCCGCAGACCGTTCGGGTCGGCGTCACGCCGGGCCCGCACGCCCAGATCCTGGAAGCCGTGAAGCCCATCGCCGCCAAGCGCGGCCTGGACGTGAAGATCGTCGAGTTCTCCGACTATGTCGTGCCGAATGCGGCGCTCGATTCCGGCGAGCTGGAAGCGAATTCCTTCCAGCACGCCCCGTATCTCGACAACCAGAAGGCCGATCGCGGCTTCAAGATCGAGGCCGTCGGCTCGACCGTGAACTTCCCGATGGGGATCTATTCGAGGAAGCACAAGAGCTTCGATGCCGTGCCCCAGGGCGGCTCGATCGCGATCCCGAACGACCCGACCAATGGCGGCCGCGCGCTGCTCCTGCTGCAGGACAAGGGCGCGCTCAAGCTGAAGCCGGATGTCGGTTTCAAGCCGTCCGTGGCGGATATCGTCGAGAACCCGAAGCGGCTGAAGTTCATCGAGGTCGACGCCGCCCAGACGCCCCGCTCGCTGGACGACGTGGACGCGGCTGCCGTCAACACGAACTATCTCGTCTCGGCCGGCCTCAACCCCGCCGACGCGATCGTGAAGGAGGACCCCAAGGGTCCCTACGTCAACCTGATCGCGGTGCGGGCTGCCGACAAGGACAAGCCCTGGGTCAAGGAGCTCGTCGAGGCCTATCGCTCGCCCGAGGTGAAGGCCTTCATCGCCGACAAGTTCAAGGGCGCGGTCATCGCGAGCTGGTGAGGGTGGCGGGCCGCCCCCGCGGCGGCCCCCATCAAGGCGGCGCGCATCCCGCCCGGGAACCGGCGACGGAGGCTGTGCCTTGCAGGCCAGCCT
>JAFAEL010000081.1 GCA_023423995.1 Pseudomonadota bacterium
GGAGGGGAGGGCGGGTCCCGAGGTCGCGGTTCCGGAAACCGTGGCGCCCGGGCGGCTGACCGGGCGTGTGCCCAGGGGCCGAAAAGACCGTCGCGGGATGCCGGGAGGGACCAGGCAAATCCGCAAAACCCAATCATCGAAGGCCGGTGAACCGGCATCCCGCTCCCTCACAGGATTTCGGGCCAGCTCTTTGAACGCATTCGTGGTGACCGACCTCGGACCGGGGACGGACGGCGCGTGGGCGCTTTCCCTCCCCCTGGTGGGGAGGGCGGACTCGGGCAGAGCCCGAGCCGGGTGGGGGGCGCTCCGCCTGGCACCCGTTCCGAGGCGGGACGCCCCCCACCCCCGGCCCCTCCCCACGAGGGGGAGGGAGACGCGCGCTCATCCCGGCGGAAGCCGGGATCCAGCCACGCATCAGCCCTGGGCACCGGCTTTCGCCGGTGTGAGCGGGTTAGGGCCAGCTCCGCTTGGCACCCTTTCGACCGCGGGACGCCCCCCACCCCGGCTCGAAGCTGCGCTTCGACTCGGCCCCTCCCCACGAGGGGGAGGGGAGACCCTCGCTCATCCCGGCGGAAGCCCGGATCCAGCCCCCATGGGCACCGGCTTTCGCCGGTGTGAGCGGCGGCGGGAGCCCTCGAAAACAGCCGGCCGGCGTTTGCCCCCTCCGCGGGCTCGGGATAAGCCGCTCTCCAGACGCGTCAGGGAGAGCGCATGCCTGTCATCCAGTCCTCGGCCGACCTTTCGTCCGACGCGGCGAGGGCGAACCGCGAGTCGTGGGCCGCGCTGCGGGACGAGCTGCTCGCCAAGCGCGCCGAGGCCGGGGAGGGCGGGCCGAAGCGCTCGCGGGACCGGCATGTCGGCCGCGGCAAGCTGCTGCCGCGGGACCGGGTGCAGCGGCTGCTCGATCCCGGCTCGCCGTTCCTGGAACTGTCGCCGCTCGCCGCCAACGGCATGTACGACGGAGACATCCACGCCGCCGGCGTGATCACCGGCATCGGCCGGGTGATGGGCCGCGAGGTCGTGATCGTCTGCAACGACGCGACCATCAAGGGCGGCACCTACTTCCCGGTGACGGTGAAGAAGCACCTGCGCGCCCAGGAGATCGCGCGCGAGAACCGGCTGCCCTGCCTGTACCTGGTCGATTCCGGCGGCGCGAACCTGCCCGAATGGCCGGAGGTGTTCCCGGACCGCGAGCATTTCGGGCGCATCTTCTACAACCAGGCGAACCTCTCGGCCGAGGGCATCCCGCAGATCGCCTGCGTGATGGGCTCCTGCACGGCGGGCGGCGCCTATGTGCCGGCGATGTCGGACGAGGCCATCATCGTGCGCAAGCAGGGCACGATCTTCCTCGGCGGCCCGCCGCTGGTGAAGGCGGCCACGGGCGAGGTCGTCTCGGCCGAGGACCTCGGCGGCGCCGACGTCCATGCCCGGCTCTCGGGCGTCGCCGACCATTACGCCACCGACGACGTCCATGCGCTCGCGATCCTGCGCCGCATCGTCGGCACGCTGAACAGCGTGAAGCGGCCGGACATCGATATCGAGCCGGTGGTCGCCCCGCGCTACGACGCGGCCGAGCTCGAGGCCGTCGTGCCGACCGACCTCAAGAAGCAATACGACATCCGCGAGATCATCGCCCGGCTGGTGGACGGCTCCGAGTTCGACGAGTTCAAGCGCCTGTTCGGCACGACGCTCGTCACCGGCTTCGCCCGGCTGAACGGCATCCCGGTCGGCATCATCGGCAACAACGGCATCCTCTATTCGGAGAGCGCGCAGAAGGGCGCCCACTTCATCGAGCTGTGCTGCCAGCGCCGCATCCCGCTGCTGTTCCTGCAGAACATCTCCGGCTTCATGGTCGGCCGCGACTACGAGGCGGGCGGCATCGCCAAGAACGGCGCGAAGCTCGTCACCGCCGTCTCCACCGCCCGGGTGCCGAAGCTGACGCTGGTGGTCGGCGGCTCCTACGGGGCCGGCAATTACGGCATGTGCGGCCGGGCCTATTCGCCCCGCTTCCTCTTCACCTGGCCGAATGCCCGCGTCGCCCTGATGGGGTCCGAGCAGGCGGCCTCGGTGCTGGCCACCGTCCGCCGGGACAATATCGAGGCGGGCGGCGGGGCCTGGTCGGCCGAGGAGGAGGAGACCTTCAAGGCGCCGATCCGCGACCAGTTCGACCGCGAGTCGAACCCCTATTTCGCCACCGCCCGCCTCTGGGACGACGGCATCATCCTGCCCTCCGAGACGCGGCGCGTGCTGTCGCTCGCCCTCTCGGCGGCCCTGAACGCGCCCGTGCCGGAGACGAAGTTCGGCATCTTCCGGATGTGAGGGGAGGGTTAAGCCATGGGCCTCGTCATTCCGGTCATCCTCGGCTCGGTCCGGACGGAGCGGCAGGGAATCAAGGCGGCCCGCTACATCATGCGCCGGCTCGCCGAGCGGGGGCACGAGCCGGTGCTGGTCGACCCGGTGGAGAAGCGGCTGCCGCTGCTCGACCGCATGTACAAGGAATACCCGGCCGGCACCGCGCCGGAGGTGCTAGAGGAGCTGGCGGGGCTCTACCGCCGGGCGGACGGGTTCATGATCGTCACGGCCGAGTACAACCAATCCGTCCCGCCGGCGCTGAAGAACCTGCTCGACCACTTCCTCGAGGAGTATTTCTGGCGGCCGTCGGCCATCATGTCCTACTCGGCCGGCCGCTTCGGCGGCGTCCGGGCCGCCGTGACGCTGCGGACGGTGCTGGGCGAGCTCGGCATGCCGTCGATCCCCTCCATCCTCGCGATCCCGAGCATCGGCAAGTCGCTTTCCGACGAGGGCGCCGCGAACGAGCCCTGGATCGACAAGGCCGCCGGCCGCTTCCTCGACGAGTTCGCCTGGTACGCCGAGGCCCTCGCGGCGAAACGGGCCGGAGGGCCGGTGCCGTATTGAGGCGGCTGAGGCCGCGCTGGGCAGCCTGCCGCTTGCCGTGAAGGCGGAGGGGTCGCATCCTCCCCGGGCCCGCCTCGACGCGGGTCAACGACGAGGCCGGGAGGATTGGATGGTGAGATCGCTCGCGATCATCGGCGCGGCGTGGCTTGCGGCGGGGGCGGCGCTGGCACAGAGCCCGACCTGGTCGCCGCCGCCCGAAAACCAGCGCTGCCCCTCCAAATGGGGCGCAAACGACGAGCGCGGGGCCGCCAACCACATCAAGCCGGCCCTCGTCGCCAACGCCATGAAGCTGGTGAAGACCGGCGAGATCATCGAACTCGGGCACGTGCTGAACGACAAGATGCCGTTCTTCGGCACCCGCCGCTTCGACGTCCACGCGAAGCGAACCTTCATGAATGCGGGCTCGAACCGCCGCGGCTCGAACGAGGAGGTCGTCATCAGCGAGATCGGCCAGGTCGGAACGCAGTTCGACGCCTTCGCGCACCAGACCGTCGAGAACAGCTGGTACAACTGCCTGAAGGTGGACGAGAACACGACCCGCGGCGGCTTCGCCAAGCTCGGCGTCCACAATGTCGGTGCGATCGTCACGCGGGGCGTGCTGATCGACGTCGCGGGCCTGAAGGGCGTCGAGACGCTCCCGGACACCTACGAGATCACGGTGCAGGATCTCGAGGATGCTCTGAAGAAGCAGAACCTCAGCATCCAGCCGGGCGATGCAGTGCTCATCAATACGGGCTGGGGAAAGCTCTGGGCGAAGGACAACGCCCGCTATGTGAAGTCCTGTCCGGGACTTGGCGTGAAGGCCGCCGAGTGGCTGATCGCGAAGGATCCGGTTCTGCTCGGGTCCGACAACTGGCCGGTCGAGGTGAGCCCGAACCCGGATCCGCAGCTTTCCCTCCCTCTCCACCAGCTGGCGCTCGTGGTCCACGGGGTCCATCTTCTCGAGAACATGAAGCTCGACGAGCTGGCCCAAAAAGGCGTGCAGGAATTCGCCCTGGTGCTGCAGCCGCTGAAGATCCAGGGCGGCTCGGGATCGACGGTCGCGCCGATCGCCATGCGGTAGGAGCCAGACATGCCGGCGCGCCCAGACCTTTCGGCAATCCGCGCCCGCTATGCGGCGGCCGCGATGGTCTGGGCGCGGCAGGAGGGCTTCGACAACCCGCGGGTCGAAGCCGCCTTCGCGGCCGTTCCCCGGGAGAGCTACCTCACGCCTCCGCCATGGCGCGTGTTCTCGCCCGGCGGGGGACCGGTCGACGAGGACACGTCGGACCCGGCCCGGCTGTACCAGGACGTGCTCGTCGTCCTGGACAGGCGCAAGGGCATCAATAACGGCCAGCCCTCTCTCCACGCCGCCTGGATGGCGATGGTCGATCCGCAGGCGGGCGAGACCGTGGTCCAGGTCGGCATCGGGGCGGGCTACTACACCGCGATCCTGGCGGAGCTGGTGGGGCAGGGCGGCCGGCTGGAGGCATTCGAGATCGAGCCGAGCCTTGCGGCCGTCGCCCGGGATAACCTCGTCTCTCTTCCGCAGGTCGCCGTCCATGCCGCGTCGGCGGTCGGCGCGGCGCTTCCGCTTGCCGACATCGTCTATGTCTCGGCCGGGGCGGTTGCGCCTGATCCTGCCTGGCTGCGCTGCCTGCAGCCGCACGGTCGCCTCATCATGCCCTGGCAACCCGCCCCCGCGGAGGGACGGACGCTTCTCGCCCGGCGCGAGCCCGGCGGGTTTTCGGTGCAGCTGCACGGCAGCGTGGCCTTCGTGGGCTGCATCGGGGCGGAAGCGCGTGACGTGCGGGCGCGGGGGTTGCCGGCCCAGCCGATCGGGCGGACGCGCTCGGTTTGGCTCTCCTCCGAGAGCTCGCCGGACGAATCGGCGACGGCGATCTATGCCGATGTCTGGCTTTCTACTCGCGAGGTCTGAGCCAGGGCTCCCTGGGAGCATGTTGTAGGTTTGCCACATCGGCAAAACATCCCGATCGCGCCCCGGAACCTACAACGCTTCGCCGCGATGCCGCCATAAACCCGGATCAGTCCATAGCCGCGGTAAAGTTGTTGCCCCACAACGGTTTAGTGCGTCTTTGAGACGGGCTCGACGCTTGCCTTCCATTGCTGGCGAGCCCTGTCGCGAGTCTCGTTGCGCCGTCGCGCGGGTGGTAGGAGCGGACGTCTTTCGGCCGCTGAGCGGTGGGTGTGAGCGAGATCGGGTTATGGACGCGCGTTTGATCGACAAATCGAAACTGCCGAGCCGGTACGTGACCGAAGGTCCCGCCAGGGCTCCGCACCGTTCCTACCTCTATGCGATGGGTCTGACGAAGGAGCAGATCCACCAGCCGCTGATTGGCGTTGCGACCTGCTGGAACGAGGCCGCGCCCTGCAACATCTCCCTGATGCGCCAGGCGCAGGCGGTGAAGAAGGGTGTTGCCGCCGCTGGCGGCACCCCGCGGGAGTTCTGCACCATCACGGTGACGGACGGGATCGCCATGGGACATGGCGGCATGCGCGCTTCGCTGCCGTCGCGGGAGGTGATCGCCGACTCGGTCGAGCTGACCATGCGCGGCCACGCCTACGACGCGCTGGTCGGCATGGCGGGCTGCGACAAGTCTCTGCCCGGCATGATGATGGCGATGGTGCGCCTCAACGTGCCCTCCGTCTTCATCTATGGCGGCTCCATCCTGCCTGGCTCGTTCCGGGGCAAGCCGGTTACCGTCCAGGACCTGTTCGAGGCGGTCGGCAAGCACTCCGTCGGCGACATGTCGGATGCCGACCTCGACGAACTCGAGCAGGTCGCCTGCCCGTCGGCCGGCGCCTGCGGTGCCCAGTTCACGGCCAACACGATGGCGACCGTGTCGGAGGCAATCGGTCTGGCGCTGCCCTACTCGGCCGGGGCGCCGGCGCCCTACGAGATCCGCGACCGGTTCTGCGCCACTGCCGGCGAGATGGTGGTCGAGCTGCTCAAGCTGGGCATCCGCCCGCGCGACATCGTCACTCGTAAGGCGCTGGAGAACGCCGCAACCGTGGTCGCGGCCTCCGGAGGCTCGACGAATGCCGCGCTGCACCTTCCGGCAATCGCGCACGAGGCTGGGATCGAGTTCACGCTGTTCGACGTCGCCGAGATCTTCAAGCGCACCCCCTACATCGCCGACCTGAAGCCGGGTGGCCGCTACGTCGCGAAGGACATGTTCGAGGTCGGAGGCATCCCGCTCCTGATGAAGACCTTGCTCGACCATGGCTTCCTCCATGGCGACTGCATCACGGTGACGGGCCGCACGATCGCGGAGAACATGGCCAAGGTGCAGTGGAACCCGGACCAGGACGTCGTGTACCCGGCCGACAAGCCGATCACGCCGACCGGTGGCGTCGTCGGCCTCAAGGGCAACCTCGCTCCCGAGGGCGCGATCGTGAAGGTGGCGGGCATGCCCGTCGAGAAGCAGGTCTTCACCGGCCCGGCCCGCGTCTTCGACAACGAGGAAGCCTGCTTCGAGGCCGTCACGAAGCGCACCTACAAGGAAGGTGATGTTCTCGTCATCCGCTACGAGGGTCCTCGCGGTGGCCCCGGCATGCGCGAGATGCTGTCCACCACGGCCGCTCTCTACGGGCAGGGCATGGGCGACAAGGTCGCGCTCATCACGGATGGCCGCTTCTCCGGCGCGACCCGCGGCTTCTGCGTCGGCCATGTCGGGCCCGAGGCGGCGGTCGGCGGGCCGATCGGGCTTCTGCGCGACGGGGACATGATCACGCTCGACGCGATCAAGGGAACGCTCTCCGTCGACCTGACGGATGATGAGCTCGCCCGGCGCCGGGCGGAGTGGAAGGCGCCCGAGCGCCCGCCGCTCTCGGGCTATCTGTGGAAGTACGCGCAGGGGGTCGGGAACGCGCTCAACGGAGCCGTCACGCATCCAGGTGGCGGAAAGGACATCGCGACCTATGCGGACTTGTAGGCCGCTTCTTCTGTCCGTGCTGGGGCTCGCCGTGTTTGCGGCGAGCCCGGTCAGGGCACCTGCGAGTGACCTGACCGGGCCCCGCCCGGGGCCGCGCAATCCGGTTCCGGAGGGCTATCTCTCCGCGCGCGAGGCGCTTCGTTCCGCCGTCCGCAACTACAATGCGGGCGATAAGGCGGCCGCCGTGAAGGCTCTCGAATACGCGGCCGATCAAGGGCACTCGCTCGCGTCCTGGAAGCTCGGCCGCATGTATGCGGAAGGTGACGGCGTCGCGCGCGACGACCTGAAGGCCTTTGGGTATTTCTCCAGGATCGCCGACGAGAATGCCGACGAGGCCCCGGACTCCCCGCGCGCTGGGGTCGTGGCGAGTGCCTTCGTGGCCCTGGGAAGCTATTTCCTAGAGGGCATCAAGAACAGCAACGTGGGGGTCAACCCGGAAAAGGCGGCGGAGCTGTACTCCTACGCCGCATCCTATTTCGGGGATCCCACCGCACAATTCAGCCTCGCCCAACTCTACCTTAATGGAAGCGGCGTGGATCGCGACGAGCGCCAGGCGGCGCGCTGGTTCAATCTTGCGGCCGAGAAGGGGCATGTCGGTGCCCAGGCGCTGCTCGGGCGCATGCTGCTGAACGGCCAGGGCGTGCCGCGGGAGCGTGCCCGCGGGCTGATGTGGCTCATGCTCGCCAAGGAAGCCGCGGACCCGAAGCGCGATGCCTGGATCTGGGCGATGCATGCCGAGGCGCTCGAGGGGGCGAGCGAGTCGGATCGGCGCAACGCCAGCGCCTTCGTCGAGCGCTTTCAGAGCCGGCGCCGCTGATCGCGGAAGCCGTTCTCCCGGTCGATGCGGCGGGACGGGGCAGCCTGCGGGAGTTCGCTGGTCTCAGTCCGTAGGCAGGTCGAGCGTCACAGAAACCGGGACGTGGTCGGAGGGTTTGTCCAGCGCGCGCATGCGCTTGTGGATCTCGACTTCCTTGAGCCTGTCGGCGGCTTGGGGCGACAAGAGCAGGTGGTCGATGCGGATGCCCTTGTTCTTCTGCCAGGCGCCAGCCTGATAATCCCAGAACGTATAAAGACCGCCCCGATCATCGCACGCCCTGAGTGCGTCCGTGTAGCCGAGGCCGAGAAGCCGGCGGTAGGCGGCGCGGCTCTCCGGCTGAAGCAGGGCGTCGTTGGCCCAGGCTTCCGGGTCCGACACGTCCTTGAATTCCGGGATGACGTTGTAGTCTCCGCCGAGGATCGTAGGCTCCTCGAGGGCCAGCAACTCCGCTGCGTGGTTCCGCAGCCGGTCCATCCAGGCCAGCTTATATGTGAACTTCTCCGTCCCGGTCGGATTGCCGTTGGGCAGGTAGATCGACGCGACCCGCACGGATTTGCCTCCGGGCAGAGAGATCACAGCCTCCAGATATCGCGACTGCACATCTTCCTCGTCGCCGGGCAGGCGAGGCGTGACGTCGGCCAGTGGTAGGCGGGAGAGGATCGCGACGCCGTTAAAGCCTTTTTGGCCGTGTACGGCGACGTTGTAGCCGAGGTCCTCGACTTCCAGCCGGGGAAACGCCTCGTCGACGCACTTGATCTCCTGCAGGCAGAGAACGTCGGGCCGTGTCTCGGTGAGGAACTTCTGCAGGTGGCCGAGCCGCTGCTTGACCGAGTTCACGTTCCAGGTCGCGATGATCATGAGCCGCTAATCCCGGGTCGCGAGCGCGACCGTTCTCGTGCCCTCAAGCCCGGCAAGGCCGGTGCGGTCAAGCCTGGGATAACGGGCTCTGTTGATCGGATGTAACACGCGAGGCGGATCTGCTCTGCCTCGACAGAGCACGGTTGCGCGGAGGCGTGGCGGCAGGCACCTTCCGGACATCCTCGAGGCTGGCCCGAATGCGACTTCTCAAACTTGTCTTCGCTCTCGCCGCGTCCGGCTCTCTGGCCGGCTGTGTCGCGTCGACCGACTACCCCTACCCGGTCACCGGTAACCCGGTGAACCCGACGCCGGTCCGCGGCTACAAGGTTCAATGCCAGTCGGTGCCGACGATCCCGAACCTGTTCGGCGACGACTTCAACACCGGCTGCCAGCAGATCATCGTGCCCGCGGAGGACGTGCTCGTCGCGAAGGGCTGAGGAGCCGGCCCTGAAGACCGACTCCTCGTCGTACCCGTCTCCCTAGGCGGCTTTGGCAGCGTCCAGCGTCGGGTAATCCGTGTAGCCGCGCTCGTCCCCGCCGTAGAAGGTCTTCTGGTCCCAATCGTTGAGCGGCGCCCCGATGCGCAGGCGCTCCACGAGGTCGGGATTGGAGATGAAGGCCTTGCCGAAGGCGATCGCGTCGGCCTTGCCGGACCGAACGGCCTGGATAGCGAGTTCGCGGCTATAGCCGTTATTGGCGATGTAGGTGCCGCCGAAGGCCTGCCGCAGGGCCGCATAGTCGAACGGAATGTTGTCCCGCGGCCCTCCCGTCGCGCCCTCGATTACGTGGATGAAGGCAAGCTGCAATTCGCCGAGCTTCCGGGCGACGTGCTCGAATAGCGGCTGCGGGTCCGTGTCCGTGATGCCGTTCGCTGGCGTAACCGGAGACAGCCGGATGCCGACACGGTCGGGACTCCAGGCCTTTGCTACAGCCTCGGCTACCTCCAGGGTGAAACGGGCGCGATTCTCGATTGAGCCGCCATACTTGTCCGTCCGCTGGTTGGCGCCGTCCTTCATGAACTGGTCGAGCAGGTAGCCATTGGCGCCGTGGATCTCGACACCGTCGAACCCGGCCTCCCGCGCCCGCTCGGCGGCATGGGCGAAATCCTTGATGATGCCGGGGATCTCGTCGAGCGTGAGCGCCCGCGGTTGGGAGACCTCGGTGAAGCCAGCCTCGACATAGGTGCGCGTCTTGGCGGGGATCGCGGACGGGGCGACCGGTGCAACTCCTCCTGCCTGCAGCGAGACGTGGGACACGCGGCCGACATGCCAGAGCTGGATGACGATTCGCCCGCCAGCTTGGTGGACGGCATCGGTCACCTTCTTCCACCCCGCAACCTGCTCGTCGGTATATATGCCGGGCGTCCAGATGTAGCCCTGGCCCTGCCGCGAGATCTGCGATCCTTCCGTGACAATCAGGCCGGCCCCGGCGCGCTGACGATAATACTCGACATGCATCGCGCGAGGAGCATCCGTGCCCGGTGTCGCGCGGTTGCGGGTGAGGGGAGCCATGACGATCCGATTGGCCATCGCGATGGCGCCAGCCTTCAGTGGCTGAAACAGCGGTGATGCGTCGGACATAGACTTCCTTCTGCAGCGAGTTTCTGCTGCACCGCAATGTAGGGGCGGCGTTCGGCTCTCGGGACCAGCGCGAGGCGCAGGTCAGCCAGACGGAACTTTTTGGGAAGTGACGGCGCACAATCGGTGCTCCAGCGCTCTGGCGAGGCGCTCCAGGAAGGGCAATTGGCCCGGAAGGAGCTTCTCCCGACCCTCAGCAAGCGAGAACCAGCCGGCCCGGTCGATCTCCGGCACGGTAAGCTTGCGGCCGGATCGCGGCGGCCAGGCGATCTCGACCAGGTTGCTGCGGATGAGGGCTGGATCGAGATCGTGCTCGAGGCCGAATGCGAGGACGACCTTGCCGCTCCTCTGCTTGACCTCGCCCAGATCGAGAAAAGTGCCCGCCTCGGGCAGGCAGGTCCCGGTTTCCTCGGCGAACTCCCGCAAGGCTGCACACCGGGGATCCTCGCCGGCTTCGATCTCGCCCTTCGGGATCGACCAGGCACCCAGGTCGCGCTTCGCCCAGAACGGTCCGCCCGGGTGAACGAGGAGGACCTCTGGCCCCTCTGGGGGGAGCCGGTAGAGAAGAATGCCCGCGCTGCGTTTCGCCATGTCTCAGACTGCGTTGCGACCGCAGATCGGGAAAGTCCAGGCTGGTCTGTCTTCGTCGCAGGGCCAAACGGAAAGGCCGCATCGTCACCGATGCGGCCTCCGCCTCCCCATTTGTTGTACGGAGAGCCCCGTCGAGAGGGCTCTCCCGGTCTTTGGTCTGGGTCCCCGCGCTTTTCAGCGATGGGGATCGTACGTGAAGATATCGCGGTCCTTCGTCTCGGGCAGCAGAAGCAGACCGATGATGAAGGTCATGAGTGCGAAGATGATCGGGTACCAGAGGCCCGAGAAGATGTTGCCGCTGGCGGCCACGATCGCGAAGGCTGTCGGGGGCAGGAAGCCGCCGAACCAGCCGTTGCCGATGTGGTAGGGCAGCGACATGCCGGTGTACCGGATCCGGGTCGGGAAGAGCTCGACCAGGAGCGCGGCGATCGGGCCGTAGACCATGGTCACGTAGAGGACCAGGAGGAACAGAACCCCGATCAGGGCGAGCGAGCGGCTGTCCGTCAGCACCGTACCGATGGACGGCGTCTTCAGGATGCTCGCATCGCCGGCCTTCGGATAACCGGCTGCCTGAGCGGCCGCGACGACGCTCGCCCCGGTCCCCTGCAGGTTCTGGACCTCCGTGCCGTTGACCTTGACGGTCAGCGGCGAGCCTGCGGGACCCGAGACCAGATCGTAGTGGATGGAGTTCGTCGCCAGCGTGCGGCGGATGAGGTCGCACGGTGCCGTGAAGGTCCGCACCCCCACCGGGTCGAACAGCGTACCGCATTGGGCCGGGTCGGCCGTGATGACGACCTTCACGTTCTCCGTCGCTTCGATCAGCTTCGGGTTCGCGATCTTCGCCAACTGGGTGAAGAGCGGGAAGTAGGTCGCCGCGGCGATCAGGCATCCTGCCAGGAGGATCGGCTTGCGACCGATCTTGTCCGACAGCCATCCGAAGAAGATGAAGAAGGGCGTTCCAATCAGCAGCGAGATGGCGATGACGAGGTTTGCCGTCGTGCCGTCGACCTTAAGCGTCTGGGTGAGGAAGAAGAGGGCATAGAACTGCCCAGTGTACCAGACGACCGCCTGACCCGCCGTGCCCCCGAGCAGGGCGATGAGCCCGATCTTGGCATTGTCCCAGCGGCCGAAGGCTTCCGACAGCGGGGCCTTCGAAGCGGTGCCTTCCTCCTTCATCTTCTGGAAGGCCGGGGACTCAGCAAGCGAGAGCCGGATCCAGATCGAGAAGCCGAGCAGGATGATCGAGAGCAGGAACGGAATGCGCCAGCCGTAATCGGCGAAGGCCTCCGGGGTCATGCTGAGGCGCAGCGTCAGGATCACCATCAGCGACAGCATCAGGCCGACGGTCGCCGTCGTCTGGATCCACGACGTGTAGAAGCCGCGGCGCCCCTGGGGGGCGTGCTCGGCCACGTAGGTTGCGGCGCCGCCATACTCGCCGCCAAGGGCGAGACCCTGGAGGAGGCGGCAGATGATGAAGATCACGGGGGCCAGATACCCGATCGTCGCATAGCCGGGCAGGAGGCCGACCACGAAGGTGGCGATACCCATGACCGTCATCGTGACGAGGAAGGTGTACTTGCGGCCGATCATGTCCCCGAGCCGGCCGAAGAAGATCGCGCCGAAGGGGCGTACCGCGAAGCCGGCAGCAAACCCGAAGAGCACGAAGATGAACTTGGCGGTGTCGTTGTTGCCGGGAACAAAGTTGGCGGCGATGTTCGCGGCCAGGGATCCGGCAAGGTAGAAGTCGTACCACTCGAAAACAGTGCCGGCGGAGGACGCGATGATGACCTTGCGTTCCTCCTTCGACATTGGACGGGGCACCGCCCTGTCACTTGTGGACGTGGCTGCGACGGCCATGGCGCTCTCTCCGTTTATGTCGGCGCCCGGCCGCGAATCGCGCCCGCGAGCGCCCCCTTTCTCGCTCATCCGGCATAGGATAGGCCTGCGCCAGCGTCGATGACCGGCGACTTGGCAATTGGTCGTGCAACCTAGGTCTTAGCACCTTCGTTGCGTAACTTGGGGGCGTCGGTCATATACTGGGCGGGCGGAGGCCTGATCATGATGGAGCGTCGCGTATGCGGCCAGAAGCCTCGCGTTTGTTCATTGCCGTGACATTGGCCGGCATTGGAGTGGCCTGTTCGTCGGCGAGCCTGCTGGCCGCACCGCGAGGCGGTCCAGGCTACGCCCGGCCTCTCGCTCCGGCCTTTCGGGTGCGGCCGCTTCCTCCGCTGAGCTTCTCGCCCACGATCGCCATTCCTGCGCGGAAGCCCGGCCCTGGCCTTTTCCCGCATGGTTTCGCCAGGGGTGGTGCGGGCCATCACGGCGGAGCTTTCCATCGCGCTCGCTTCCGATATGGCGGTTGGTACGGCGGCGGCTTCGGCTATTCGGGGGCATTCTACGGCCTGCCCTACGCTTACGCGGACGGGTACAATTATTTCACCGGCGGTGCTCCGCCGGTTCTTGGGCCGCCTCAATGGCCTGTTGCGATCGGGATACCGCCATCGCCCGTGCAGCCACCGGCGATCTACGTCATCGGTGGGAAGCGCCAGAACGCGGCCGTGTCCCGGCGGGGCCGTTCTCCAGCAAGTGCGGATCGCGCCCGGATCTCGGAGTCGGCCAGCGGCCAGATGGCGTCCGGCCCAGCCTTCATCAGGGTTCCGCCCGGCCGCTGAGTGCGTAGAGAGCGATCGCGGCTGCGTTCGAGACGTTCAGGCTCTTGATGGCGCCCGGCATGTCGAGCCGGGCCACCACGTCGCAGCATTCCCGTGTGCGTTGCCGAAGCCCTTTTCCCTCGGCTCCGAGCACGAGAATCGTCGGACGCGAAACGGGTACATCGGCGAGACTCGCTGCGCCCTCCGAATCCAGGCCGACCCGCCGGAAGCCGCGCTCGCCGAGCACGATGAGCGCCTCGGCGAGGTTGCGAACCACGAGAAACGGCACGTGCTCCAGGCCTCCGGACGCCGCTTTTGCCAGCACACCTGTCACTGCCGGGCTGTGGCGGGCGGTCGTCACTATGGCTTCGACGCCGAAGGCGGCCGCGGTGCGCACGATAGCCCCGACATTGTGGGGGTCGGTGATCTGGTCCAGCGCGAGCACGAGCCCTTCGTCGCTCAGCGAATCGAGCGTCGGTCCCGCCAGCGGCTCAGATTCGAGATAGAGGCCCTGGTGCACCGAATCCGGCTCGAGCAGGCGGCTGATTTCGTCAGCCCGCACGATCTCCGGGGGAAGGGGAAGCTCACCGAGCTCCTCTGCAAGCCGGCGTGCACCGTTCTCGGTCGCCAGCAGGCGGAAGTGATGGCGCCCTGGATTCCGCAGCGCTTCCGACACCGGGTGCCAGCCATAGAGGACCGAACGATCTTCGCTCTCGTGGTGCCTGGGACGCGGCCGGCCAGGCGGTCCGCCTCGACGCGCGCCCCAACCCCGCTGGCCGGATTTCGTCATCTGCTTCATGCCGGTTTCATCGCGGGGAACGCGCCAGAGGTCCAGTGCCTGGCCAACGTCCACGCAAGATGGCGACGCCTGGGTTGACACCCAGGGAGCCCGCCAGCATAAGCCCCGAGGTCCCCGAGGGTTCGCTCTCGGGATTGCCGGGCCCTAGCGGATTCCGGCTGTCCGGGGACGGGGGAATGTCCCGAGCGGCAAAGGGGGCGGACTGTAAATCCGCTGGCTATGCCTTCGTAGGTTCGAGTCCTACTTCCCCCACCACCGGCCCACGCCTATGATCCGCTCGACTGGCTCGCGGGTGTAGCTCAATGGTAGAGCAACAGCCTTCCAAGCTGATGACGAGGGTTCGATTCCCTTCACCCGCTCCAGCCTTTTTATTGACTTAGAAGGTGAGTAGCCGGGCCGTTCGGAAACGGCCGGGCTGTTCATTCGGAACCTTGTTCCCGAGGCGTTCCCTCGGCGCAGGCCGGCGTTTGATCAAACTCGCCTCAACCCGCATCGGTTTGCGGGCTTATGAGTGGGGTAACCTAGTCCCACTCCGGCCTTAGCCGGCCGTCACGCACTCTGAGGTTCCGCAGGCCGCAATAGTTCACGACCTGCTCAATGACCTGCTCGTCGACCCGGTAGGGCGAGCCGTTGTTGATGACCGCTCGGGTGCGGAGGCCAGCGCACGTGGAAGGGCCAGCGGCCCGGAACGCCATGTTTGAGCGGCGGCCGGCTGCGAGAGGACGGGAGAGCCAGTTGTTGCTCCAGCGACCATTCGCAAAGATCTTGAATTCGCGAACGTCGTCCCTTGTCTCGTTGATGAGCCCGAAGCGCTTGTCGTCGCCGCGCTGAGCCGATGCGGCCTGGGCGAATAGGCCGCACAATACGGCGACCGCGCAGGCCAGAACTCTCTTCTTCAACGTGAATGTCCCCCGATTGCGGCCAGCCCTCGCTTTCAGTCGCCAGCCATTCCCCGCTGAGACGGCTCGGCCCCCACGGGGGACCTGCCATCCTGCAAGGCTGAGCTAGCAGCCCAATCTGTCGGTGTCCTTGAACGGACGTGTCTCGGGGTTGGACGTCCGTATCCCAGTCGAGCCTCCGATGGGACCGGCGCCGATGATGCCGGACAGCAACAAGGGATCAAGATTGGGCCCGGCCGCTGCTCACCCAATGCCGGCTAGCCTTGCTGGCCAGGCGCCGGTCCGTAATCACGAGCCGTGTCTTACAAACAGCGCCATCAGGATACGGGATCGCTGGCCACGGCGCCGTTTACGCTCAGCCGGTTCTCCACCCGTGGGCTGCCGAGTCGCGACCGACATGAGGCCTGGGCCAATCGCCATTGGCCCAGCGTGGCTCCGGTCTATCGCACCAATCCGACAGAACCTTTCGATGTGACCGTCGACTCGCTCGCGCTGGATGGGCTCGTCCTCCATGATGCGACGATCACCGGGCAGGAATGGATCCGCGACTCTGGCCTTATCCGCTCCTGGACCCCCGATGCCCTCGGGGTGGCTCTGACTGTGGCCGGAAGGACGCGGGGCGTCTGGGACGATCGGGGCGCCAAGTCAGGGCCGGGCTCGATTCAGTTCGCGGATTTCGCCCGGCCATCCGCACATGCCTCGACTGGCGGCCGGACGATTGTCCTCACGCTGCCCCGCACGATCGCGACCGACTGGGGCTTCCACGCCGAGCACCTGCACGGCCTCGTCCTAGATTCACCGCTGGCGAATTTTCTCGTCTCGCATCTTCAGAACCTCCTTCGCTCCGCCCGAGGGTTGCCCGCGAGTAGCGCGCCCGCGCTGACGCGCGGGATTCTCGATCTCCTTGCCCTCGCCATGCGAGAGGTGGGAGCTGGCATCCCGCAGGAAAGGGTCGGACGCGACGGCCTGCGGCTAGTGGCGCGGCGGATCATCGATGCGGAACTGGGCTCCGCCGCGCTGACGGTCGAACGGCTGTGCCGAAGGCTGCGGGTGTCCCGCTCGACGCTCCACCGCGCCTTCGAACCCGAGGGTGGCGTGCAAGCCTATATCCGCTCACGTCGCCTTGCGGCTGCCAGGGAGGCGCTCGAAAACCCGCATAGCATCGAGCCGGTCCACGCAATCGCCGACCGTCTCGGGTTCAGCGACGCCGCCCATCTCAGCCGCCTTTTCCGCAGCCGGTATCGCATGAGCCCCAGCGATTGTCGGGCCCAGGCGCGGCAGCCGCGTCCGAGTGACCGGCCGTAATCGTGGCCAAGGGCGACGGAGGCGCTTCTTCTCGCGTACCGCCGGTGAGGATCATTCGGATAGGTGGGGAAGACGAAGGCACCGTGGGATGACAGGGTTGGGCTCGCCTCCGTGCGGGTCGTCTGCTCGGTGTCGCGCTTCAGCAGGAGTCGGACATGAAGCGGCCCGCCATTGTCCTGACCGCGTGTCTCCTCTCCGGCTCGCTCGCCTCCGGGCAGAGTGTGCCGTTCGGCGAGCCCAGGGCGAGGGCCGACCGCCTTTCGCAGCCGTCGCTGGGCGATCTGATGACCTTCGTCCAGTTCCGCCACATCAAGCTTTGGTTCGCCGGTAAGGCTCGGAACTGGGAGGCTCTCGCCTACGAAGCCGGGCAGCTGCAGGACTCCCTTGCCCGCTCGGCGCTTCTCTATTCCAACATCCCGATCGAACTCGTGCTCGCGATGAACAAGCCGCTACAGGACATAGGCCAAGCTGCGAAGGACAGGAATGCGGCGCTCTTCCAGGCCGGGTATCGCGATCTCCAGGCCGGCTGCAACGCTTGCCACCAAGCGGCGGGGATTGGCTTCATCCGGATCCAGACCCCGACGAGTTCCCCATTCACCGATCAGGCGCTGGGGTCCGGCGGGAAGGCCCGCTGAGGCGCGTAGCTGTCTCGCTCGCCTTCCATCACTCCTTGAGCTCGGCAAACCAGCCGAGCCGCCGCAGCACGAACTTCTCGCCTTCGAGAACCAGCATCAGCGTGAAGCCGATGGCGACGAGCAGAAGCCCGTCCTCGATCCCGAGCGGGCGCGATCCGAAGAGCGCGTTCATGAAGGGCGCATAGGTGAAGAGCAGCTGCCCCGCGACGAGCACGGCGATCGCGAGAAGCACCGCCGGGGTACCGGCCACGCCCTTCAGCGTGAACGAGGTCACGTGGAGGTAGCGGACGTTGAAGAGGTAGAAGATCTCTCCCACGATGAACATGTTGACCACCATGGTCCGCGCCGTTTCCAGGTCCCGGCCGCTCTCCAGGGCGTAGAAGAAGACGCCGAGAGCTGCCGCGGCGAGCAGGACCGACACGACCACCACCCGCCAGAGAAGGAATGGCGACAGGAGCGGTGCGTCCGCGGGCCGCGGCTGGCGCTGCATCACGCCCGGCTCCGGGGGCTCGAAGGCCAGGACCAGCCCGAGCGTGGCGGCCAGGATGAGGTTCACCCACAGGATCTGCGTGGCCGACATCGGAAGGCTGAAGCCGAACAGGATGGCGAGCACCACCGCGAGGGCTTCGGCCCCGTTCGTGGGGATCTCCCAGGAGACGACCTTGCGGATGTTGTCGTGGACCGTGCGGCCCTCGCTCACGGCGTTGACGATCGAGACGAAGTTGTCGTCCAGCAGCACCATCTGGGCAGCTTCCTTCGCGGCCTCCGTGCCCTTGATCCCCATGGCGGTCCCGACATCGGCCTGCCTGAGCGAGGGCGCGTCGTTCACGCCGTCGCCCGTCATTGCCACCACGAGGCCGTTGGCCTGAAGGGCCCGCACGATGCGCAGCTTGTGCTCGGGACTGGTACGCGCGAACACGGAGACGTGCATCACCCGCTCGCGGAGCTCGTCATCTGCCAGCGTCTCGATCTCGGCCCCGGTCGTCGCCTGCGGGTCGTCATCAAGCTTCAGCTGCCGGGCGATCGCGAGCGCTGTCGCGACATGGTCTCCCGTGATCATCTTCACGGCGATGCCTGCCGCACGACATTGCGCGATCGCCGCGGCGGCTTCGGGCCGAGGCGGGTCGATAAATCCCACGATGCCGAGGAAGCCTACGCCGTCCCGCAGGTCTTCGAATCCGATGCTAGTGGTGCCGGGTGGGAGCCGCTTTGCCGCGAAGGCCAGGACGCGCTCGCCCTCTGCGCCTGCCCGAGATATTTCCCTGTTCCAGAAGGCCGCATCGACGGCGCCCGAGCACATGGGAAAGAGGGCCTCGGCCGCACCCTTCACGAAGACGACGGAGGTGCCGTCCGGTCCCCGATGAAGCGTCGCCATAAACCGGTACGCCGCGTCGAATGGGATCTCATCGAGCCTCGGCCAGATCTCACGGATCGCCTGCGGATCCTGCCCGCCCTTCATGCCGAGGGCGATCAGCGCTCCTTCCATGGGATCGCCGTTCACCACCCATGTCTCGCCCGATCGGCGCAATTCGGCATCGTTGCAGAGGAGCCCGCAAAGGAGCACCTCCTGGGCTGACCGGAGGGCGGGCGGCTCGTCGCCCTGGGTGGGGTGGAGGCTGCCCTCCGGCGAATAGCCGGATCCCGAGGCCAGGAGCTCGTGCTCGGCCGTGACCACCCGGCGCGCCGTCATCTCATTGCGTGTGAGCGTTCCCGTCTTGTCCGTGCAGATCACGGAGGTCGCGCCCAGCGTCTCGACTGCCGGGAGCTTTCGGATCACCGCATTGCGGGCGGCCATGCGACGGACGCCGATCGCCAGCGTGATAGTGATCACCGCCGGAAGGCCTTCCGGAACGATCCCGACCGCGATGGCCACCACGGCGATCAGGGCATCGACCCAGTCGAACCCGCGGACGAGCACCGCAAACCCGAACAGCGCCGCGCTGGCAGCCAGCACGAACCAGGTGAAGCGCTGCGCGAATGCGTCGATCTGCCGGAGCAGGGGAGTGCTCAGCGGGGTGACGTTCTGTAGGAGTTCGCTGATCCGGCCAATCTGCGTTCCTAGTCCCGTCTCGACGACCACGCCGGTGGCCTGGCCCGCGGCGACAAGGGTCCCGGAGAAGGCCATGCCACGCCTGTCCCCGATTCCCGCTTCCTCGGGAACCGTCGAGATGTCCTTCTCGGCCGTGACGGACTCGCCCGTCAGCAGCGCTTCGTCGATGAGCAGGCGGCGCGCCCGGATAAGCCGCAGGTCGGCCGGCACCCGGTCCCCCGCCTCGAGCAGCACGATATCGCCCGGGACCAGATCGACGACGGGAGCGCGGGTGCGGTGCCCTTCCCGCATGATATTGGCGCTGGGCGCGATCATGCCCCGGATCGCGTCGAGGGCTTCCTCGGCCTTACCCTCCTGGATGTAGCCGACGATCGCGTTCACGACGACGACCGCAATGATCACCGCGGAATCGACAAGATGGCCGAGCAGCCCGGCTGCGAGGGCCGCCGCGAGGAGGAAGTAGATCAGGACGTTGTTGAACTGTGCCAGAAACCGAAGGAACGCCGGCCGCCTGGCCGATTCGGGCAGCTGATTGGGGCCATACCGGTCGCGTCTCCGTGCGGCCTCCGTTTCGGACAATCCGTCCGGCGAGCACTCGAGTTCAGCCAGCACCGTCTCGGGTGGGAGACTGTGCCAAGCCCTATCGCGTTTCCTGGTCATGATCGCGATGCTAGCCTCGATGTGTGGGAAGGTCGTCCCTGAGACCGGGATAGCTCAACCCTAAGATCCAGCGGGGGTTCGAGCGCGGGAGGGGCTTGGCGCCATGAAGAAGATCCTTCTCGCGACGGATTTTTCGACACGGTCGGACCGTGCTTTGCGTCGCGCTACTCTGCTTTGCAGGCAGCATGCGGCCGAGATGGTGGTCGTCCATGCAATCGACGACGACCAGGCCCCGCGTCTGATCGAGGCGGAGCGCAGCGTTGCATTGTCGCTACTCGAGGATCAGGCGCGAAGCATCGGAGAGATCGATGGTGTGGCGTGCAGCACGGATCTGCTGACCGGCGATCCTTACGCAGCGATCACGGAAGCCGCCGAGCGCCATGCGGCCGAGGTCATCGTGATCGGGCCGCATCGCCGCCACGTGGTTGGCGACACGATCGTCGGAACCACGGCCGAGCGCATCATCAAGGCGAGCCGCTGTCCCGTCCTGATGGTCAATGGCGCGCCGGCCGGCTTTTACCGGCACGTCATGATCGCGCTGGAGCTGGCGGATTCCGGCCGCGATGCGGTCAGCTTTGTCCGGGCTCTCGGGATCGACAGGCAGGTCGGGGTCTCGGTGCTGCACATCTTCGATTCACCGGTCACGAGCCTCCTCGTCAGCGCCTCCATGGCGGGCGAGCAGGTGCGCAAGGCGCGCCTTGAAGAGGAGGCGCGGGCCTCCAGGGAAGTCGCCGCCTTTCTGGCGGAGCTTGGCTTCGCCCCCATGGGCCAATCCGTGCTGCTGAACGAGGGGCCGATCGCCTCCACCATCCTGGCCGAGGCGAAGAGGCAGGGCGCCGACATGGTCGTCGTCGGGACCGAGTGCCGGACCGGGCTCATGAAGCTCGTGCTCGGAAGCGTGGCGGAAGAGGTGCTGCGGACGGCCGAGATGGACGTGCTGGCCATCCCGCCGAGCCGTGGGCCGGCGTAAAACCTCCCATGCTCTGCCGAGGCGCCGTCGCGTTCATCGAGAGCCCGCTCGCCAATGCGCCGCACGCATGAGGAACGACTCGCGATCCGCCGCGATGGCGGACAGCCCGGCGAGCACGGGCTCCGCCCGCATGATGAGGTAGGTGGGCGCCAGCCGCATCGTGCCTTCGAAAGGCGCCTTGTGCTCGAAGGCCGCGCGAAAGGCGCCGCCGTGCGTAAATAGCGGCTCGATGCGAGGGGCGATGCCGCCGGCGATGAACACTCCCCCATTCGCACCGAAGATGAGGGCGAGGTCGCCGGCGAAACGACCGAGCAGCGTGACGAAGAGATGGAGGGCCTCTAAGGCGATCCGGTCGCCCCCACGCCAACCCGCGATGATCGCTGCGGGAGTCTCGAACGGCGCTGCGGCTCTGTGGACAGCGGCCACTGCGCGGTAGAGGCGGACGACGCCCGCGCCGGACAGCAGCGCTTCGGCCGTGATCCGTCCATGAACCCGCTCCAGCAAGGGCCAGATCCTGAACTCGCGCTCGCTCACGGGCCCGAACTCGACGTGACCGGCCTCGGTCGCCTGGATGACCCGGGTCCTCCCGAACTGCAGGAGCGCCGCCGCGCCGAGGCCGGTCCCGGGGCCGAGCACGAGCTGGGGCCCCGCCCGGTCGTCGCACGAGCCGATCCGCAGAGCTCCCCCGCTGTCGCGGCAGAAGCCCGGCAATGCCGCGGCCGTCGCCGTGTAGTCGTTGGTGAGAACGACCTCGTCGAGTTCCAACTCCTGGCCGATGACCGCTGGATCGATCGTCCAGTTGGCATTGGTGAGGTGCACGGCGCCGCGCGAAAGCGGGCCGGCGGCTGCGATGATGGCCGACCTCGGGGGGGCGCCCCGGTGCTGACGCAGCGCGTCGCGGATGGCGGTGATAATCGTCCGATGCGACGCGGTGGGGGCCTTCGCAAGGAGCACCTCCGGCCTGCCGTGCTCGGAAAGCACCGCGAACCGTGCGAAGGTCCCCCCGACATCGCCGAGGATAACGGGGAGCGGTAGCATCATCTCGTCAATCTGTGCTTCCCGGCCTCATGGAACAACACCTCGGGTGTTATCGCCGGAGCCCCGTCTTGAAGCCGATCGTGACGCTTACCCTCAATCCCGCCATCGATGGAGCCGCCGAGGCCGAGGTGGTCCGGCCGATCCGGAAGATCCGGACCTCGAACGAGCGCTACTTCCCGGGTGGCGGCGGGATCAACGTCGCGCGAGTGATTCACGAACTCGGCGGCGACGCGTTCGCTATCTACCTGTCCGGCGGCGTGCCTGGACCCCTCTTCGATGCCCTGTTCGCCGAGACGGGCATTCCGTCCCGCCGCATAGCCATCGCCGACCACACTCGCATCAGCCAGGTCATTTTCGAGCGCTCGAGCGGGCTGGAATACCGGTTCGTACCGGCAGGGCCGCAGATCGAGGAGCGCGAGTGGAGGGCCTGCCTCGCGGCCGTCGAGGAGACGGATTTCGCCGTGCTCGTGGCGAGCGGCAGCCTTCCGCCCGGCGTCCCGACTGACTTCTATGTGCGGCTTTCGACGATCGTGGCCGCGAGGGGCGCAAAGCTCGTCGTCGACACCTCGGGCGAGGCGCTTCGGCAGGCGCTCGGACACGGCGTCTTTATGATCAAGCCGAGCCTCGGCGAATTCGAGTCGATCATCGGGCGTCCGCTGCCCGATCCGCGCGACCAGAGAGAGGCTGCTCTCGGGCTGGTGCGGTCCGGCGCCGTAGAGATTGTGGCGCTGACCCTCGGGCATGACGGTGCGCTGCTCGCGACGCGTGATGGAACGCTCAGGCTCGCTACGCCCCCGGTCACGGCGAAGAGCGCCGTGGGGGCCGGCGACAGCTTCGTCGGGGCGATGACTCTGGCCCTGGCTCAGGGAAGCCCGGTCGAGGAGGCATTCGCGCGCGGTCTTTCGGCCGGCAGCGCTGCCGTCTTGTCCGCCGGGACGGAGCTCTGCCGGCGAGAGACTGTCGAGCAATTATACCGGGAACTCAGGGGCCGCGAGACCCTGGCCCTGACGCCCGCCTGACGGCCCGGGTCCGTAAGCGGACGACTAACCTTCCGGGAGGTCGAGCGTTGTCCGCCAGACGGCAGGGAGAAGCGGGATGAACGTTCAGGCCGGAACGGGTTTCGTCGAACGAAACCGGGCGGGCGCGGCGCGCATGAAGGCCGCAATCTTCGTCGAGCCGGGGAGGATCGTGCTGGACGAGAAGCCGATCCCGGATATCGGCCCGCTCGATGCGCTCATGCGCATCACCACCACGACGATCTGCGGGACGGACACCCACATCCTCAAAGGTGAATACCCCGTCGCGCGGGGGCTCACGATCGGACACGAGCCGGTCGGAATCATCGAAAAGCTCGGCAGCGCGGTCGAAGGCTTCCGCGAGGGCCAGCGGGTCATCGCTGGCGCGATCACGCCGTCCGGCTACAGCAATGCCTGCATGTGCGGATGCTCGTCCCAGGACGGACCGGGCACGAAGCATGGCTTCAAGCCGATGGGCGGCTGGCGCTTCGGCAACACGATCGACGGTGCTCAGGCCGAATATCTCGTGGTCCCGGACGCCATGACAAACCTCGCTCCGGTGCCCGACCAGCTGACGGACGAGCAGGTGTTGATGTGTCCTGACATCATGTCGACTGGCTTCTCCGGTGCAGAGAGCGGGGGCGTGCGCATCGGCGACACGGTCGCGGTCTTCGCGCAGGGGCCGATCGGGCTCTGCGCGACGGCAGGAGCCCGGCTTATGGGCGCGACGCGGATCATCGCGGTTGAGAGCATTCCGGCCCGGCAGGAGATGGCGCGCAGCATGGGTGCCGACGAGATCGTTGACTTCTCCAAGGAGGATCCGGTCGAGGGCATCATGCGGATCACCGATGGCCGCGGCGTCGATGTCGCCATCGAGGCCCTCGGGCGGCAGGCGACCTTCGAGGCAGCGCTGCGCGTGCTGCGGCCTGGAGGAACGCTGTCCTCGCTCGGCGTCTATTCGGATGACCTCCGCATTCCGCTCGGCCCCTTCGTGTCGGGGCTCGGCGACAACAAGATCGTCACGACCCTCTGCCCGGGTGGCAAGGAGCGGATGCGGCGTCTTCTGGACGTCGTCGCGTCCGGCCGGATGGATGCCCGAGCGCTCGTCACGCACCGCTTCAAGCTCGCAGAGATCGAGGCAGCCTACGACCTCTTCTCGAACCAGCGCGACGGCGTGCTGAAAGTGGCGATCACGCCCTGAGGCCAACTCGGGGCCTCATGCGCGACGGTGCCTCGGCCGGGGCTCGTAGAAGAACGGTTGGATAAGTCTGCGAGCCCATACCCGCAGCGTCGATGCAGCCGGTCTCCGGACACTCGGAACGAGCCGGAAGGGTCGTGGAGGAGTAGCCCCTGGCCGGTTAGGAGGCTCACGGATGTCGTCGCCCACCATCGACCTCGTCCTACTGGCCGCGTGCCTCGGGGCGGTGTTCGCTTCGACTACCGGCGGGGCGGCCCAGCCGCCGACATTGTCCGCACAGGAATCCGACCCCAACGTCATGGGTTGGATGAAGGGTTTTCCTCCTCCCGAGGACAAGATCATCACGCAGCCGGACTCGGTCTTCTTCAGCTTCCCGCGGCTTCGCTGGTCCGTCTGCTACATGCGCGAGCTGTTGCCGACCGAGGAGATCAGCCGGGGGATCGGCGCACCCGACCCGCTCAGCTCCCTGCCGCCGAACGAGTTGGCGCAGGAGCGGCAAAAGATCGATGCGCTGACATTCAGGCCGCTCGGCAGCGACCGGGACATGACCTGGGCCGAGTCCTATCACGCCAATTACACGGACGGGATCCTGATCCTGCACAAGGACCGAGTCGTGTACGAGCGCTACTCGGGCTGTCTGAACGATCTCGGCAAGCACGCGGCCATGTCGATGACGAAGTCGCTCACCGGTCTCCTGGGCGAGATCCTGGTCGCCGAGGGCAAGATCGACGAGACGGCGCTCGTTGCCGACATCATCCCCGAGATCAAGGGCAGCGCATTCGCCTCCGCGACGGTGCGCCAGGTCATGGATATGACAACCGGGCTCCGCTTCTCGGAAAATTATTCCGACCCGAAGGCGGACATATGGACTTACTCTGCCGCCGCCAGTCCGCTTCCGAAATCTGAGGACTACAAGGGGCCGAACGGCTACTGGGAATATCTCAAGCTCCTCCTGCCCGAGGGCCGGCACGGCGACGCCTTCCACTACAAGACCGTGAATTCGGACATGCTGGGCTGGATCGTCTCCCGTGTGTCCGAGAAGGCCGTCACTGATCTCGCCTCCGAACGGCTGTGGCGCCCGATGGGCGCCGAGCAGGACGCCTACATGACCGTCGATGCCAAGGGTGTGCCCTTTGCGGGCGGAGGGCTCAGTGCCGGCCTGCGCGACCTTGGTCGCATCGGACTCCTGATGCTGAACGAGGGCGTCATCAACGGGAAGCGGCTGTTCCCGGCCGAGGTCGTCCGGAAGATCCGCCGGGGAGGGGACCCAACGAAATTCGGCACCGCGTATCCCGCCCTGGTGGGCGGCAGCTACAGGAGCATGTGGTGGGTCTATCCGGGCGGCAACGGCATCATCGCCGCCCGCGGCGTGCACGGCCAGACCATCTATGTCGATCCCTCGGCCCAGATGGTGCTGGTGCGGTTCGCCTCCTTCCCGCGGGCGGAGAACCCGCTTATCGATCCAACTTCGATTCCGGCATTCCAAGCCGTCTCGGCCTATCTGAAATCGCGGTAAGGACCGGCTGTCCGACGACCGGACTTGCCGCGGCCCGCCGCCAGAGCTCGCTCGCGGAATTCGCGCGGCAACACCCGTCTTGATCCAGGTCAAGATGAATGCGTCTGTTGCGGCCGAAGAGGCCGCGATGTCCGTCGTGCAGCACCAGCCCGCGATCTCTGGGCGACATGTCCTCCGGCTCGCCCTGATTGCGGTTGCGCTTGCGGGACTTGCCGGCGGGCTCGCCGCGCACTTCCTCGGCGAAAGGAGTTGGGCCGCACCGATATGGGCAGCCGGAACCGTGCCTGTCCTTCTCGCGCTGCTGGTGGAGATCGTGTCGAGCCTGCGGCGAGGCGAGCTTGGCCTCGACATCGTGGCCGCGCTCTCCATGACGGTCGCCCTGATCTTCGGAGAAGCGCTCGCGGCCGCCGTCGTGGCGCTGATGTATGCCGGCGGGCAGGCGCTCGAAGCCTTCGCCGAGCGCCGTGCCACCCGCAGCATGACGGCGCTGCTCGAGCGCATGCCGCGCACCGCGATGCGCTACGTGGGCGGGCAGCTCGAGACCGTGCAGATCGACGCGGTTGTTCCGGGCGATCGCCTTCTCGTGCGCCGCGGCGAGATGGTCCCCGTGGATGGCACGGTGGAGAGCGGGATCGCCGTGCTCGACCTTTCCGCCATCACCGGGGAGACGCTGCCTGTACGGGTCGGGCCGGGGGGCTCCGTCCTCAGCGGCGCCACCAACGCCGGCGATGCCTTCGGCCTCGCGGCGTCCCTGCGGGCGGCGGACAGCACCTATGCGGCCATTGTCGCGATGATCGAGGCGGCGCAGCGGTCGAAGGCTCCGATGGCGCGCCTCGCGGACCGCTTCGCGATAGTCTTCCTCGCTGCAACCGTCGTCCTCGCCGGCAGCGCGTGGTTCTGGACCGGCGAGCCGACCCGCGGGCTCGCGGTGCTGGTCGTGGCCACCCCATGCCCCCTCATTCTCGCAGTGCCGGTTGCGATCGTCTGCGGGATCGCGCGCGCAGCGCGGCTCGGGATCCTGGTCAAGGGCGGGCAGGCTCTTGAGATACTCTCGCGCATCCGGACTATCGTTCTCGACAAGACCGGAACCCTGACCCACGGCGCAGCCCGGCTGGTTGGGAGCGATCCGGCCCCGGGTTGGTCAGGCCCAGACGTCTTGCGGCTTGCCGCCTCCCTCGACCAGGCATCCAGCCACATCACGGCGCAGGCGCTGGTCGCGGCCGCACAAGAGGCCGGCCTGGGGCTCTCGGCCCCCGTGGCGGTGGTCGAGAGCCCGGGGGAGGGTCTCGCGGGCGAGGTCGAGGGGCGGGCGGTCGTCGTCGGCGGGCCTGCCTTTGTTGCAAGGCGATCGGGCGCGGAGGTTGGCGGAACCCAACCGTCCGAGCCGGGTGCAAGCAGGGTCGCCGTTGCCGTCGATGGATGCTGGGCGGGGACGCTCATCTTCGCGGATACCCTGCGGAGCGGCACAGTGCGCCTGCTGGAGGGACTCCGCAGTGTCGGGATCAGGAGGATCGTGGTGGCCTCCGGCGATCGGCGCGAGGTCGTGCAGGCCGTGACGGCAGACCTGCCGGTGGATCGCGCGGTCGGTGAACTCACTCCTGAGCAGAAGCTTGCGACAGTCGCGGCCGAGCGGAGCCATGGTCCCGTCATGATGGTCGGCGACGGCGTGAACGACGCGCCGGCGCTCGCTGCCGCCGATCTTGGGGTGGCGCTGGGCGCCAAGGGCGCGGCCGCATCGGCGCAGGCGGCGGACGTCGTCATCCTGGTGGACGAGCTGAACCGGCTGCTGCCGGCCATTACGATCGCCCGGAATGCGAGGCATATCGCCTTGCAGAGCGTCTGGGCCGGCCTCCTGATGTCGGGGGCCGGGATGATCGCGGCAGCGTTCGGCTATCTCACGCCGGTCCAGGGTGCGCTTATCCAGGAGGGCATCGACGTCATCGTGATCCTGAATGCGTTGAGGGCGCTCAAGGGTGACGACACGGCTTCCCAGGTCGGCGCCCTTAGCCGGCCGGGTCCGGCGGAGACCTCCTCGCTCGAGCGCGGATAGCTCCTGGGGTTACAGGTCTGGGGAAGGATACTGCGGAGCCACGCCTGAGCTGCCGGAACCAAACGTCGGCCGAGTCGCTCTCCTCGAACTGGCGGGCGCATAGAGCGAGCGTGTGTGATCCACATGTGGACACGCGGAGCGCGGGCATGTTCGATCCGAGACAGTTTCGACTGGACGGGGACGTCGCGCTGGTCACAGGCGCGGGAGCGGGTATCGGCCGCGGCATCGCTCTGACCTTCGGCGGCGCGGGCGCCGCCGTGGTGGTGAGCGACCTCCAGGCGGACGCTGCCGGGCGTGTCGCGGCGGAGATCAGGCAGGCCGGCGGGCAGGCCGAGGGCATCGCCTGCGATGTCACGAAGGAGGTCGACCTGCAGCATGCCGTCCGGAGGGCCGTGGACCGTTTCGGGGGGCTCACGGTTTTGGTCAACAATGCGGGCGGCGGCGGCCCGAAGCCCTTCGACATGCCCATGGAGGATTTCCGCCGGGCGTACGAGCTCAACGTGTTCTCGCTCTTCCGCCTGGCCCAGCTCGCCACGCCACACATGGCGGCGAAGGGCCGTGGCGCTATCCTCAACATCTCCTCCATGGCGGGCGAGAACCGGAACGTCCGGATGTCTTCCTACGGCTCGTCCAAGGCGGCCGTGAACCACCTGACCCGCAACATGGCCTTCGACCTCGGCCCTCAGGGCATCCGCGTGAACGCGATTGCCCCGGGCGCCATTCGCACCGACGCTCTCGCGAGCGTGCTCACGCCCGAGGTCGAGAAGGCGATGCTGCGCCACACCCCGCTCGGGCGCCTGGGCGAGCCGGAGGACATCGCAAACGCGGCCCTCTTCCTGTGCTCCCCGGCGGCATCCTGGATCAGCGGACAGATTCTCACGGTCTCGGGCGGCGGCGTGCAGGAGCTGAACTGACGGCCGGACCCGTCGGGGCGACCTGGGTGTCCGTTATCGCCAGCATCTCAACGGAAGGCTTGTCGCGGGTGAAGCCTCGCCATGAACGCGCGGGTCAGCTGCGCCACCTCCACGGTCTTCTCGTCGAGCGCGAAATGGCCAGCATCCAGGATGTGGAGCTCGGCCGAGGGCACGTCGCGCTTGTAGGCGTGGGCGCCCGGAACGATGAACGAGGGATCGTAGCGGCCCCAAAGGATGAGCATCGGCGGCTTGCGCTCCCGCAGCCACGCCTGCCAGCGGGGATAGGAAGCGACGTTGTTGCGATAATCGTAAAGCAGGGCCGCCTGGATCTCCCGCTGCCCCGGACGCGACAGGCGGGCGAACTCGTCGGTCCAGCTGTCCGGATTGTAGCGCTCCGGATGGGGACTTGTGCCCAGGTGCCGCTGCTTCGTGCCCTCGAGCCCAACGAACGCCTCGACCTGCTCGGGGTGCCCGGAAGGATCTGCCCAGTATTTCGGGATGCCCGCCCACTTGGCGCCGAGCCCTTCCTCATAGGCATTGGCGTTCTGGATGATCATCGCCTCTACGCTCTCAGGCGCGGCAATGGCCATGCGAAAACCGACTGGCCCGCCGTAATCCTGCATGAAGAGCGTGTGGCGGACGACTCCGAGGTGCCGAAGCAAAGCGGCAATCGTCTACGCCAGCTGATCGAAGGTGTAGCGGTAGCGATCCGGCGATGGCGCGTCGCTGTGCCCGAATCCGGGATAGTCGGGCGCGATCAGGCGGTACCGGTCGGCGAGGAGGGGGATCAGGCGATCCCACATGCGCGAGGAGGAAGGATACCCGTGCAGCAGGACGATCACCGGCGCGTCCTCGGGCCCTGCTTCTCGGTAGAACAGGTCCAGGCCCTCCACCTCCACCGTTCGGTAGGCGGTCGCGGCCGTCGTGTAGGGGATCGTCGCGGCGGCTGCGCTCTTCGGTGCTGCGCCCATGGCAGGACTCCGCTCCTGATGCACCTCCTCAACGCTTTGGGAGGGGATCGGGCAGGTGCATCTGGCTCGGGTTGCGCGGCCGCGTCGCGGTTCAACGGCGAGGGGAGCGCATCACGGCTGAAGCTGCTGGGAGACGGTCACGCTCAGACGCACGGTGGGCTGGCCGACCCGACCGGCCTCGTGGCCGATCACAGGGGCCGCGGATGCGATCCGCCATCCCTTCACAAGGATGGCCGCGCTCAATGCTTTGCTGAAATCGACGTCTCGGTCTGCGTCGACGCCCTGCTGTGAAAACGGAACTCGCCCCTAAAGGGCAGCAGCGTCAATGCAGGAATGGTAGCGGAGGAGGGACTCGAACCCCCGACACAAGGATTATGATTCCTCTGCTCTAACCAGCTGAGCTACTCCGCCGTCCGCGGTGAAAACCGGGAGGCGCCGTATAGGGACGGCCGGCGCTTCCTGTCAAGAATGGAAGCTGCCGATTTGCCCGCCGCGGCCCGCCCGCCGCGGCTGGCGCCGTCCCTCCTCGCGCGGCACCCGTAATCGCGCTCCTACCGGCCCGGCATCGTGGCGATGCGCAGGGCGAAGATGCCGAAGACACCCGCAAAGGTGTAGTCGATGCCCCGCATCACGCGCGGGTGGCGCGTCAGGATGCCGATGGTGCGCTCCGCTCCGAGGACCAGCAGGGCTGCGAGCGGGGTCGAGAACACGACGAAATAGAGGCCGAGGAAGAGGAGCTGGCCGGCGGCGTTCGCGTTCCCGGGGTTCACGAATTGGGGCAGGAAGGTCACGAAGAAGAGCACGATCTTCGGGTTCGTCAGGTTGACCCCGAAGCCGAGCAGGAAGGTGCGCCAGGCCGAGAGCTCCTGCCGGCCCGTATCGCGGAGGCGGAGCGCCGAGCCATGGCGCACGGCATCCACGGCGAGCCAGAGGAGGTAGCCGGCGCCGACGATCTTCAGCACCATGAAGGCGGTCTCGGATGCGGCCAGAAGCGCCGAGACTCCGATCGCGGCCAGCACCGTGTGGATGCAGCAGCCGGCCATCGTGCCGAGCATCGCGAGAAGGCCCGCGCGGCGCCCGCCCGTGATCGTCTTCGCCAGGAAGAGGCTCATGTCCGGCCCGGGCGTGATGAACAGCACGAAGCAGGCGAGTGTGTAGGTCGCGAGGACGCCTGGCGCCGGGACGAACTCCATGAACGAAGGCATGGGCGTTTCTCAGGGCTTCAAGGGTTCGACCTTCGCGGCCTTGATGATCTCGGCCCAACGAGCCACGTCCTCGCGCTGGAAGGCGCTGAACGCATCGGGCTCGCGCCAGTTCAGGCTCATGCCCTGCTTGGCGATGTTCGCCTGGACCTCCGGCTTCTCCAGGGCCGCCTTGATGAGGTCCCGGTAGCGGTCGCGGATCGCCGGGGCGATGCCGGCCGGCGCGAAGATTGCGCACCAGGCATCCGCCTCCACCCCGGCGACGCCGGCGCCCGACAGCGTCGGCAGGCTCGGCAGGTGAGAGGAGGTGCGAGGCGAGGCGACCGCGAGGGCGCGCAACTCCTGCCCCTGGACCTGCCCCAGCACCGTCGGGACGGTGGCGAAGCTCATGTCCACACGCCCGCCCATCAGGTCCTGCAGCATCGGCGCCGCGCCGCGATAGGGCACGTGGACGAGGCCGATGCCTGTCTTCGCCTTGAACAGCTCCATCGTGAGGTGCGAGGCAGAGCCGAGGCCGGTTGACGCGCAGGTCAGCTCCTTGCCGCCACTCCGGGCGAGCGCGAGCAACTCCGCGACGTTCGTCGCCGCCAGATCCTTCCGCACCACCAGGAGGTGCTGCAGGTCGGCGAGGCCGCCGAGCGTCGCGAAATCCTTGACCGGGTCGTAGCCGCCGCCATCCGGCAGCAGCGAGATGTTGGTCGCGTGCGTCTGGTTGGTGGACAGGACGAGCGTGTGGCCGTCCGGCTCTGCACGCGCGACGCGGCGTGTACCGAGCGCGCCGGAGGCGCCGGGCTGGTTCTCGACGACGACCGATTGTCCGAGCGGGCCTTGGATGCCCTCGGCCACGATCCGGGCGAGCACGTCGACGGCGCCGCCTGCCGGATAGGGCACGACGATCGTGATCGTGCGGCTCGGCGACCAGGACTGGGCCGAGGCGGGTCTGGCCATGGCGAGAGCCGCGGCCGCTCCCGCGCCTCCCGCGA
This sequence comes from Pseudomonadota bacterium, assembly GCA_023423995.1. Taxonomy (GTDB): domain Bacteria; phylum Pseudomonadota; class Alphaproteobacteria; order Rhizobiales; family Beijerinckiaceae; genus Enterovirga. Next base: position 31,552 of record JAFAEL010000081.1, read on the forward strand.
GCAAGCGTCGGCGATCGATCATCCCATTCTCTCCTGTCCAGTCGACCGTAACCCGTGAGGCCGGCTTCCGGCGGGACCGGCCGGGGCTTAAATGAGCGCCTCGGGGCGGTCCAGCTTTTGAAGGCAGCAGGGGACATCGTGGCATGCGACAGATGCTGATCAGGCTCGCGCTCGTGCTCCCCCTGGCCGCCTGGGCATCGGGCGCCCTGGCGCAGGGAGCACCTCCGGGGATGCCTGTCCCCGGGCCTGCCACGATCCTGTCCGACAGGGCGCGGCTCCTGCCGGCGATCGCCGCCAACGGAATGGTGTCCTCGCAGGAGGCGAAGGCGACACGGATCGGCGTCGACATCCTTCGCCGGGGCGGAAACGCGGTCGATGCAGCCGTTGCCGTCGGCTTCGCGCTCGCTGCGACGCTGCCCCGCGCCGGCAATCTCGGCGGCGGCGGCTTCATGCTGGTTCATCTCGCCGGCCGGAACGAGACGGTCGCGATCGACTATCGGGAGACCGCGCCGGCCGCCGCAACCCGCGACATGTTCCTTGATGCGGGAGGCGAGCCGGATCCCCGAAAATCCCGTGACAGCGGGCTCTCGGTCGGCGTGCCCGGGACTGTTGCGGGCCTCGCCCTTGCCCACAAGCGCTTCGGCTCCGGCCGGTTTACGCTCGCGGACCTGATCGCGCCGGCCGAAAGCCTCGCCCGCGATGGGTTCGAGGTCGAGGACGACCTGGCGGATTCGCTGCCGGGGGCCGCCGGGCGGCTCGGACGTTTCCCGGCCACGCGCGCGGTCTTCTTCGCGGGGGACCGCCCGCTCGGCCGGGGTGAGCGCCTCGTCCAGCGGGATCTCGCGGATACGCTGGCCACGATCGCGAAGGGCGGTCCGAAGGCGTTCTACGAGGGGGAGACTGGGTGGAGGATCGCCGATGCCGTGCGCAAAGCGGGCGGCGTGATGACGGCGGATGATCTCGCCCGCTATGCGCCGCTCGTGCGGAAGCCGGTTCGCGGCACCTATCGGGGCTACGAGATCGTCTCGATGCCTCCGCCGAGCTCCGGTGGCGTCCATCTCATCGAGATCCTCAACACGCTCGAAGGCTTCGATCTCGCGGCTCTGGGCGGCGGCAGCGCCGAGGCGATCCATCTGATGGCCGAGGCCATGAAGCCGGCCTATGCGGACCGCGCGGCGTGGCTGGGGGACCCCGACCGGGTGAAGATCCCCGTCTCCGGCCTTCTCTCGAAGGAGTACGCGGCGAGGCTGCGGACCCAGGTCGACCCTGCCCGGGCTCGACCTGCCGACGAGGTGGCGGCCGGCGATCCGCTGCCCTTCGAACCGGACCAGACGACCCACTTCTCCGTCGTGGACGGGCAGGGCAACGCGGTTGCCAACACCTACACCCTGAACTTTTCTTATGGGCTCGGTCTCGTGGCGGAAGGAACGGGCATCCTCCTCAACAACGAGATGGATGACTTCGCGGCGAAGCCAGGGGCGACCAATGCCTACGGCCTCGTCGGCGGGGAGGCGAACAGCGTCGCACCCGGCGCGCGCCCGCTCTCGTCCATGACGCCGACCTTCCTGTTCCGCGATGGAAGGCTGGTCATGGCGACCGGGAGCCCCGGCGGCAGCCGCATCATCACGACTGTCCTCCAGGTGATCCTCGGGTGCGTGGATTTCGGGCTGAACATCGCCGAGGCCGTGGCCGCGCCGCGCATCCACCATCAATGGCGGCCGGATGCGCTGCTGGTCGAAACCGGCCTATCGCCCGACACGTTGCGTCTTCTGCGGGAAAAAGGGCATCGCGTGGTGGTGGGCTCGACGTCGGGATCCGCTAATTCGATCGTCGTCACGCCGGAGGGCCTGGCCGGTGCTGCCGATCCCCGGCAGCGGGGCACGCTCGCCGAAGGCTATTGAGAAGGGAACATCATGGCTGCTGCATCGGGCATTCGCATCGGCCTCCTGGCCGGGCTCCTCAGCCTCGTCCTGGCCGGCTGCGGGATCAACAATGTGCCGACCCTGCAGGAGCGCGCCAATGCGGCCTGGGGAGAGGTGCAGAACCAGTACCAGCGGCGGGCCGACCTCATCCCGAATCTGGTCGAAACCGTCAAAGGTTATGCTCAGCAGGAGCGTGAGGTCCTGACGGAGGTCACCGAGGCCCGCGCGAAGGCGGCGAGCGTGAAGGTTGATGCCTCGACCATCACGGACCCGGCCAAGTTCAAGGAATTCCAGGACGCCCAGAACCAGCTGTCCGGCGCACTGGGGCGCCTGCTCGTCACGGTCGAGCGCTATCCGGACCTGAAGTCCAACCAGAACTTCCTGGCCCTGCAATCGCAGCTGGAGGGGACAGAGAACCGCATCGCGGTTGCGCGCCGGGACTACATCCAGACGGTGCAGGCCTACAATACGGAGCTTCGTACGATACCCGGGCGGTGGATCGCCGCCATCCTCTATCCGGACGCGAAGCCGATGGAGGTTTTCACCGCCACGCAAGGCTCGGACCGGCCGCCGCAGGTGAAGTTCTAGCCTGCGAGCCTGGAGGTGGCTCTGCAAAGGCTGCGCTTGGTCGCCCGAAGGCCGCGCCAAATGCTGGCGGTGCTGGCGCTCGGCCTGCTGCTGGTCTGCGGGGTTGCGGTTCACGCGCTTGCGCAAGGCCTTCCCGCCCTCACCGGCCGCGTGGTGGATGCCGCGAACCTGCTTAGCCCGGAGCAGCGCGCCGCCCTCGAAGCGAAGCTCAAGGCGCATGAGGACAAGACGTCTGATCAGGTCGTCGTCGCGACCGTGCCCTCGCTCGGCGGAACGAGCGTCGAGGATTATGGCAACCGCCTCTATCGCCACTGGCAACTCGGGCAGAAGGACAAGAACAACGGCGCGTTGCTCCTGGTCGCTCCGAACGAGCGCAAGGTGCGGATCGAGGTCGGCTACGGTCTCGAAGGCGCGCTGACCGACGCCCTGTCCGGCGTGATCATCCGGACAGCCATCGCGCCTCGCTTCAAGCAGGGGGATTTCGCCGGCGGGATCGATGCCGGCGTCGACGCGATACTCGCGATTCTGACAGGCGACGCCGAGGAATGGCAGCGCCGCGCGAAGGTCCGCGCCGACGATCAATCCGAGATCGACTGGATCACGATCATCGTCATGGTCGTGATCCTGATCATCATCGTGCGGGCATTCTTCCGGGGCGGAGGCGGCGGGTCGTCCCGCTCCCATCGGCGCCGGGGCGGGTCCTGGGTCGTCATGCCGGTTCCAAGCGGGGGAGGCTGGGGCGGCGGCTTCTCGGGCGGCGGCGGCTTCGGGGGTGGGTTCGGCGGCGGCTTTTCCGGCGGGGGAGGCTCCTCCGGCGGCGGCGGGGCTTCGGGATCATGGTGACATGCTGAGCGAAGAGGAGCGCCTGCGAGTCGAGGCCGCAATCCGGGAGGCAGAGCAGCGCACGGCCGGCGAGATCGTCGTCGTGGTGGCGCGCCAGGCGAGCGGCTACCGGGCCATCCCCTTCCTGTACGCGCTGGTTGCGGCGCTGGCCGCTCCGTGGCCGCTCATCCTTTGGACCGAGCTCGGCCCCGTTCGCATCTTCTCCGTCCAGCTCGGCATCGCGATTCTCGTTCTCGCGCTCGGCGCCTGGATGCCGCTGCGGCTCCGCCTCGTGCCCGGTCCGATCAGGCGGGCGCGCGCCCGGGAGGCGGCCCAGCACGAATGGCTCGCGCGCGGCATGGCCGATACCCGCGGGCGTACCGGTGTTCTCCTCTTCGTGTCGGCGGCTGAGCACCATGCGGAGGTCATCGGTGACCTCGCGATTTCGCGGCGCGTCGGCGAGGCGGAATGGCGCGGCATAATCGAACGGCTCATCGCCGAATTCGCCCGCAATGCGCGGACGCAGGGGCTGGTGGAGGCCGTCCAGGGGATCGGCGTGCTCCTCGCCCGACACGCACCCGTGGAGGAGCGCGACGCGGACGAACTGCCCAACAGGGTCGTGCTGCTTTGACGCTCCCCTAAACCCGGATCCCTTTGGGGCAGTTCGGCGGACCGGAGGTCAATCAGCTACCGGCGTTCACGAGGCCGTGCCTAGAGGAGATGCCTATTTCCCGCTGACGCGCCAGCGGCGATGCATCCAGAGCCACTGGCCCGGGTTCTCGCGGACCCATTCCTCGACGATCGAGGTCATGACCTGCGTGGCCCGCGCGACGTCGATCCGCCCCTCCTCGTCGCGGGGCAAGTCAAGCGGCGGGGTGAGTTCCAGGCGGAAACGATGGCCCTGCAGGCGGACCACCCGCACCCCATGGACGGGACAATCATGGTGGCGGGCGAGCTTGGCGAGGAGCGGGTTCGTGAGGGCCGGCCTTCCCATGAAGGTCGTCACCACGCCCCGCGTGAAGTGCTGGTCGATAAGCTGGCCGAGATGGCCGCCACGCTCCAGCACTCCGGCGATCGCAAAGGCCGCGCCGCCGCCGGAGGACGCCGTCAGGCCGCCCATCGTGCCGGATCGGACCTCGTAGACGAGACGCGCCGCCGCCGGATCGTTCGGCGGCCGGAAGACGGCCGTCGCGTCGAGCCCGAACCGGGCGGCGCAGATCGCGGGCAGCTCCCAATTTCCGAGATGGGCCGAGAAGATGATCCCCGGAAGGCCGTCGTCTCGCAGCTTCAGGAAATGCTCGATGCCGACCACCTCGACGCGGCCAGATGTCGGTGCATCGGGATCATAGTCGAAGAGCTTGCCGAGATGAGCGTATTCAGCGCCCGTGCGGCCCAGATTCGCCCAGGCGCTCCGCGCGATGCGGATGCGCTCGGCCTCGCTCATCTCAGGGAAGACAGCGCTAAGGTTCGCGAGCGCAATCCGGTGCTGCGGCAGCAGGGGCCCGACGGTGCGGGCGAGCCAGGCGCCGAGATCGCTCGACCGTTCAGGGCCGAGGAGGCGCGCGAAGCCGAAGACGCCCCGCACGGCGGTCGCCATGATGGCGCCGAGCACACGAGACCTGATGGCTCGGAATCCGGTACGTGAGCGGGACATTATCGAAATCTGAGTACCGTGCCGGGGAGTGGCTTCTCTCGAAAGAGAACGCCCCGGCGGGCCCGTCACGGGCCGCGATCCGCATGGATGAACGCGATGGACCCGCTTACGCCGAAGCACGGCCGCGCGGCAAGCCTACGTGCGCGGCAAGACAGGAGCGCGCCGGGACGCGGGGTTCAGAGCGTCGCGATGATCTTCCCGAATACGCGCCGCGATTCGAGCTTCTCGAGGCCCCGCGAGAACTCTGCGACCGGAAGGACCTCGTCGAGGACCGGCTTCAGGCCGCCTTCCATCTTGGCGAGCGAATCGGTGATGTTGGCCATGCGGCAGCCAAAGGAACCGGTAATGCGGTATTGCTGCTGGAACAGCTGCATCAGGTTCATCGTGGTGGAGACACCAGAGGTCGACCCACAGGTCACCAGGCGGCCGCCCCGCTTGAGGCAGAGCAGGCTGCCGTTCCAGGTCTCGGCGCCGACATGCTCGAACGCGACGTCGACGCCGCGTCGCTTCGTCAACCGGCGGACCTCGCCCTCGAACCGCTCGGTCCGATAGTTGATGACGTGATCGGCCCCGAGGGCGCGCGCCTTCTTTCCCTTCTCGTCGTCCCCGACGGTGGTGAAGACCGTGCAGCCGATCGCCTTTGCCATCCGGATCGCCGCCGTGCCGATGCCCGAGCCTCCGGCATGGACGAGGATCGTCTCGCCAGGCTCCAGGCGAGCGTTATCGAACAGCATGTGCTGGACGGTTCCGAAGGCAATCGGCGCGCAGGCCGCGTCCTCGAACGAGACCGCGTCCGGGATCGGCAGCACCAGCCGGGCCGGCATGTTCACGAGTTCGCGCGAGAAGCCGTCAAGGTGAAACCCCATGATGCCGCCCACCTCCTCGCAGAGGTTGTCGCGGCCCTCGCGGCAGGCGCGGCAGTGCCCGCAGGTCAGGGCGCCGTACATGACGACCCGCTGGCCGGGTGAAAGCGAGGCGACGTCTTGCCCGACGGCCGCGATCTCGCCCGACGCCTCGGCGCCCACGACGACCGGCAGCTTCCGCCGCGCGAACGCCATGCCCCGGAAGCCCCAAACGTCGATATGGTTCAGGCCGACGGCCTTGACGCGGATCTGAACCTCGCCGGGGCCGGGCGGGGGAGGGGGATCGACCTCCGTGAGGCGCAGGTCGCGGTCGCCGAAGAGTTGGAGAGCTTTCATTCTGATCGGGCCTTCTCAGCGATGCACGCCGAGCATCGCGGTGAGGCCGCCATCGACGGGGAGGACCGCGCCGGTGATGTAGGCTGCCGGCGGCGTCAGTAGAAACCCAACCAGCGCCGCGATTTCCTGCGGCCGGGCGAAGCGGCCGGCCGGGATCTGCTTCTCCATCTGTGGCCGATGGGCGGCATAGCCGGCCATCATCTCGGTATCGATGAAGCCTGGCGCAACGTAGTTCACGGCGATGCCGCGCTTGGCGGTCTCGATCGCCAGGGTGCGGCAATAGGAGAGGAGGGCGCCCTTCGAAGCCGCATAGGCGGCATTGCCCGCATTGGCCTGCAGGGCTGCGACGGACCCGATCGCGACGATGCGTCCCTCGCGGGCGCGCAGCATGCCGCGCATGACGGCTTTCGCCAAGCGAGTCAGGGACCAGAAGTTCACCTGCATGGCGGCTTCGGCCTTGTCCTGGGCGATCATGGCCGTGAGCGCGTCGTAGGGCTGACCGGCATTGTGGACGAGACCGAACCAGGTCTCGGCCTCGATCTCGGCCGCGAACTCCTCGAGTGCGGTCTTATCGGAGAGATCCAGCTTCCGTGCGCGGATCGCCACGTCCGGATGGGAGGCGGCGAGGGTCTCGGTGAGCCGAGCGGCCTCCTCGGCCGAGTTGCGATAAGTGAAATCGACAGCGAAGCCTGCACCCGCCAGTGCGGTCACGATCGCGGCGCCGACGCCCCGGCCTCCACCAGTGACGAGGACGCGCCGCTGCTCGGAACCGGCGCTCACTTGGGCTCTGCCCCGAGGACGAGGCAGGTATTCTGGCCGCCGAAGCCGAAGGAATTCGACAGAACGAAACGGACCTGCGCATCACGCGCCGCGTTCGGAACAACGTCGAGCGGGATGGCCGGATCGGGAACCGCATAGTTGATGGTGGGCGGCAGGCGCCCGTTCGTGATGGTGAGCAGCGACATCACGGCCTCGACGGCGCCCGCCGCCGTGAGCGTGTGGCCGATCATCGACTTGTTGGACGAGATCGGCACCGCGCCCATGCGCTCGCCCATGACCTTCATGCAGCCGAGCGCCTCCATCTTGTCGTTCTCGGGCGTGCCGGTGCCGTGCGCGTTGACGTAGTCGATGTCATCCGGGCTGAGGCCGGCATCCTCGATCGCCTCCCGGATGGCGGCAATGATCGGGGCGCCGTCCGGGCTGGAGCGGGTACGGTGAAAGCCGTCGCCTTTCTCCCCGCAGCCCAGCACGTAGCCGAGGATGCGAGCCCCGCGAGCCCTCGCAGAGGCGGCGCTCTCGAGCACGAGCGCAGCCGCGCCTTCGCCCATGACGAAGCCGTCGCGGTTCTTGGAAAACGGCTTCGCCGCACCTTCGGGAGGCGTGTTCTGTGTCGAAAGGGCGGACAGGAGGGAGAACCGGATCAGGGATTCCGGGTTCACGGAACCGTCCGTGCCGATGCAGAGCGCGGCGTCCGCTTCGCCGCGCCGGATCGCCTCCACGCCAAGCTGGATCGCGGTCGCGCCCGACGAACATGCCGTCGAGAGCGAGATCGGCGAGCCGAGCGTGCCGAATCGATCGGCGATGCGGTCGGCGACCGTTCCGAAGGTGAAGAGATCGTGCCAGGCATCGAAGCGACGCGTCGCGGCTCCGGCCAGGAGTTGAGCGTAAGTGATGCTTGCTTCGGCGCCTGAACTCGCCGCCGCGGCGAGAGCCTCGCGCTGAGGCCATTCGACTTCGACGGGAGGGACCGCAACAAAAAGAGGCCCTGGGAACTCGCCGGTCCGAGCGAACGCGGCCTGCGCGACGGCCTCTCCGGCCGCCAACTCGGCGAGACGCTCCGAGAGCATGGGCGCGCAGAACGGCTCCACTGGCTCGAAATCCACGGTCCCGGCGATGCGGGTGCGCAGGTTTTCGGTCGAGAAGCGCCGGATCTCGTGGATGCCCGAACGCCCGGCCGTCAGGGCCGCCCAGTTCTCGTCCTGCCCCCGCCCGAGCGAGGTCACAACGCCCATGCCCGTCACGACGACGAGCGGACGCCCGAATTTGTCGGTGTCAGCCTGTGCCATGTCGCGTTCTACTGCGCCCGCACCATCCGCACCAAGCCTTCGCCCCTGCGGTGGCCTATCGCGGTGGCGACCGCCTCCGATGAGCGGTCCGCTGCAACGAGCGCCGCGGCTATCGCTGCCCCGACCGGTGCCGTCGCCTCGAGCGGATGCCCGAAAAGGTCGCCGAGCGCATGCAGGTTGCCCTGAGGAGCAAGGGCAGCGAGGGCGCTCCGCTCCTCCTCGGTCGCTCCGGCAACGCCCGTCGCGCCCGAAAGGACGATCGGGTCAGGTCCGCTCCCGGATTCGCGCCAGAGGCGCTCCAGGGTCGATGCGACGGCGCCTTTGTCCCGACGGGTTCGAGCGGCCTGCACAGGTTTGAGCTCGGCCTGGATCGCCGCGCCGCGCCTTGCCGCGTGCTCGTGAGACTCGAGCACGAGGAAGGCAGCGGCCGAGCCCAGAATGAGCCCGCCGCCCCGTTCGGGCCGCTCCCATACAGGTGCGAAAGGCTGCTTCCAGAGATAGCCGCCCAGCTCGAAGATCAGAATCGAATCGGCCCGCTCGGCATTGTAGGAGCTGCCGACCAGCATCGCGTCGACCTGGCCCGAGGCGATGCGGGCCTGGGCGATTCTGAGCGCATCGACGCCGCACATCTCCTCGCCCATGAACGTGCGCGACGCGCCGGTCACGCCGTGCACGATCGAGATGTTGCCGGCGAGCAGGTTCGAGAGCTGTGCAAGGAAGAGCGTCGGCCTGAGATCGCTCATCAGCCGTTCGTTCAGGAAGGCGCCCGGGTCCGAGGCGTTCCGCAGTCCCGTCAGGATCTGGCCGTCGACGGCATAGTCGCGCTCGCCCCCGCCGGCCGCCACGATCATCTGCATCCGGGCTTTCGCCTCGGCATCGTCCTTCAGCCCCGCTGCTTCCAGCGCGACGCCGGCCGTGTAGACGCCCAGGCGCTGCCACGGCTCCATCTGCCGCTGGTCGGACTTCTTCGCGATGTGGCGGTCCCACTCGATGGGAGGCATGGGATGGACCGGATAGGGGGCGAAGCGGTCCGTATCGATCCGCGGTCCGGCCGGAGAGGCGAGCGCCTGCAGGTGCGCCGCGATACCCTCGCCGACGCTGGAGACGAGCCCAATCCCCGTGACAACGACAGGCCGGGTCACGCCGAAGCCTCGGTCGGCAATCCGATGCGGCGCGCCTGATCCTTCATCCGCTCACTCAAACCTGGAGGAAAGGGCATAGTGCGAAACCGCAACTCGGCATCGGCGATCTTCTTGCCGGCCGAGGTGATGCTTGCTTTCGTGGCCATGTAGCCCGAACCCTCATGCTCCAGCCGCGCCGTGATCTCCAAAGCTGCGCCCGGCGGCACGAAGTCCCGGAATCGGGCGCGGTCAACGGCCATCAGGAAGGGCATCATCTCGAAGCCCGTGAGGGCGAGGATGAGGTAGCCCGAGGCTTGGGCCATCGTCTCGGTCAGAAGCACACCCGGGACGAGCGGATGATCCGGGAAGTGACCCTCGAAGACCGGACTATGGTCCGGAACCGTCGAATGCGCCTCGATGCGCCTCTCAGCCCGATCTAGCCGGGCCACCCGGTCGATCATCTCGAAATATTCGAGGCGCATGGATCAGAGGACCGGGCGGTAAGGGACTAAGCGTGCGCTGGAGGAGGCGCGATCCTTCTCGAAAGCGGGACCGCGGCGGACCGTTTCAGCTGTTCTTGGCCGCGACGAGCGCGTCAATGCGGGCGACCAGATTGCGGATGACGAAATACTCCTCCGCGGGAGTCTTCCCTTCGTTCACCTCCTGCGTCCACTGCTCGAGCGGGAGCTTGATGCCGAACGCCTTGTCGATGGCGAAAGCGATATCAAGGAAGGCGAGCGAGTCGATCCCGAGATCGTCGATCGCGTGGCTCTCGGGGGTAATCTTCTCGCGCGGGATGTCGGCGGTCTCGGAGATGATGCCCGCGACCGTCTCGAATGTAGACGACATAACTCGAATCTCTCGTGAGCCCCGCCGGTTCGGTCCGGGGCTCGGGTCGACGAGGGATTACACGACGGGTTCCCTGCGAGCAACCTGACGAGGAGCGCCCTGCCTACCAGCCCGGGAAACGGTTCGCGACAAAAAGCGCCAACCCGAGAATCGCCGCTCCGGTGGCGATGGCGAAAGCAGGCCCGACCAAGTCGCTCGCCTCGTCGTCTTTCAACTCCTCGAGCAGGACCGGCTCGTGCTCGATGACTGGTCCGAAATCGCGCAGTTCCTGCTCGATGCGCCAGATCAGCATCGCCTCGCGATCCTCGTCGGGGTTTGCGGAGGAGGAGGGGAGGGCTGCACGCTGCATCAGAGACGTCCTCGAAAAAGTCTCCGAGTCGGATCGGCGGATTCACGACTGATCCGTAGACGCAGGAAGATCCCCGCTGGTTCCGTGCCGATCGCGCAAGCGACAGCACAGATTCAACTCCGGGATAGAAGCCTTAACGCATGATAATCGGTAGCATTCATCTTGATGCGAACCAGAGCCCGCCAACAATCAGGAGTGCGACAACCCCGCTCCATGCTACGCGGCGGAGGATCGCTCGCCACGCATAGTGTGGCGATTGGGATAGGAGTTCGATCTCCTCGTCCGAATCCAGAGGTGGATCCGGTTGTTCGCGGGGGCTGGTCATCGGTGGCGATCAGCCTCGCGGACGCGGCGCAGCACCTCGTCGACGGGCTCTCCGACGCTGAGCGGGGCCGCTCCGCTGACGCCGATCAGCGTTCCCGGGCGGCGGCCTTCCTCGTTGAAGGAGGAGATTGCCGTGATCGCACAAGCATTCACATAGATCGGCTTTGGCCCGCCGATGCCCGCGTAGGCTGTCAGGGCGATGAGCACCGGAAAAGGGCACATTCCGTATGTCTACCGAAGGACCACGGCCTTGTACCAGAGCCAGACCAGCAGGGGGGATCAGCTTGGCGGCGGGGCGAGTTGGCCCCGGGACCATGGGTCATCCGATCCGGAAAAGCGGTTCACCCGTGACAGCGGCATAGGTGAGCGTCACGCCCGCGCAAAAACCCAGCATGACGCCCCGCCAGAATCCCCAGGGCTCGGCGCGCGCCTGCGTGGCGAAATCGGCTACCGACACTTCAAAGAGATCGCGGCGTCGACGGGCCGGTCGGCGCTGGGTCGGTTCCTCCGGGAGGCCGAGCAGGTCCGAGTCCGAAGGTCCGCCCTCTTCCGCGATCCATCGGTCAAGGCGGGCCAAGGCGTCCAAGCGACGCTCTCCGGATCGACCGGCAGGTGTCGAGCCAACCGCGCTGCCCGCCATCTGACGCTCCTGGTTCAAGCGGCTAGGCAACCGCAAAACATTTGTTCTGTTCCATACGCAGACCAGGGCAGGCCCGGCCCGCCACCACGCTTGCATGGAGAACGTAAACCTCTCGTCTCCCGTGGGAGAACGACACCCGCCTCTATGGTGGAAAGATGGTACCGCCGCCCCGGCTCGAACGGGGGACCCCCAGATCCACAATCTGGTGCTCTAACCAACTGAGCTACGGCGGCCCGGGCGCTTCTGAAGAGCGCGAAGGCGATGTATCGCCCTCGGCCTCGGAACACAAGGTCTGCTGCGGTCTCAATAGCGGTTCTGGAACCGCTCGGCCCGCAGCTGCCCGTGCTTCGGGATCAATCCGTAATCCAGCACCAGGGGAACCCAGCTGTCCTCGCTGTAGACGGGCCGCGAGAAGCAGAGCGTCCCAGCGTTGTCAGCAGCAAACTTCTCCATGCTCCGGTAGCTCTTCCCGGCATCGCTGTGCCCCTGGTTCACGTCCGAGCGTTGCGGGAACAGATTCGCGTCCAGCCCACCACCCTGACCGTGGCTCATGAAGTGGCCACGATCGTACTTCCCCTCGTAGAGGCGGAAGAAGCGATCTCGCCAGGACTGGCTCGCGACATCACTCGGATCCTTGCCGAGGAAGCCTGCCATTCGGCTGCTGTCGCGCTTGCCTGACTTCTTACCTGCGGTCCCGAACGCGACGACTGTGCGGGAGGCTCCTACGTCGAAGAGGAAGCGATATCCGTGATCGCTGAACTCGAGGGTATCCGACGTGCTGCCGGGCATCTCCGCGTAGTCGTCCAGCCAGACCTCGATGAACGGCTTCCAGAAATCCGCCTGATTCTTCGTTGGAAGCTCCGCGGAATTGACGGCTGCGGCGACCTCGGCGGGCTGGAACCGCGTGGGGAAGCCACCCAGTAGGGGCGGCATGCGGAACTCCCGCCGCTCGCGCGCGGTCGCGGCGCAGATCCGGCCAGCAACCGCCTGACGAATGAAGAGCTGGACGACGTCCTGGTCGGACCAACTCGGCTCGGCGTCCACCATCCGCCTGATGTCCGGAAGGATATTTCCGAGATCCTGCAACGCAACCCAACGCCCGATCTCGTCCTCGGACCGAAGCCGCGCAGCCTGCAGCCAGGGCGCGGACCTTGACCAGGGCGCGGCGACCAGCGCTTCGCGATGCCCTCGCATGACGATCGCGAACGGGTGAGCCGCGACGACCTCGTCAACGGTGTCGCTGAGCGTAGCCATCCCTCACCTCCAGGAGCAGGACGGGTGTCTCTATGAATGGTACGCCCAAGCTCAGATTTCGCGAAGCGAATCCGGCGTTCCGTCGGGTGAGCTTCCCGGCCACGAAGCGGAAAACTGCGGGCGCAAAGCCATGACCGATTTCGCCAGTTCCTATCTCGGCCAGCTGAGGGCGGCAGTCGGAAGCCGTTTGCTGCTGGTTCCGGGGATGCGCATCGTCGTCGAGCGCGAGGATGGCGCGATCCTCCTGCAGCTTCGCTCCGACTATCGTCTCTGGGGCCTGCCGGGCGGGGTACCGGATGAAGGGGAGGGGGCGGACGAGACGGTGATCAGGGAGACCCTGGAGGAGACGGGAATCGAGGTTGTCGATCCCGAGCCGTTCGGCTTCGCCTGCGATCCCGCGCACGAGGTGTGGACCTATCCGAACGGCGATCAGTGCCACTACTTCACGCTGCTCTACGCAGCGCGGCGCTTCACGGGCGCTGTGATCGCCGGCAACGAGGAGAGCCTGAAAGTCGGCTGGTTCCCGCCGGACGACCTGCCGCCTCTCCTCCCCGTCATGCGCCGGACGCTCGATGCCTATGCGCTCTATCGTGCAACGGGTGCCTTCCAGATGATCTGAGCCCAAGCCGTGTTGACCAGACGCTCCGGATGCCGGAAGCGGTGGGCCAGCAAGGGGCCGCGCCGGCCCGAAGGCGGAGGAAACCCAAGATGGCCCCCGGAAAGCGCAGCTATCGCGTCGCGGTCATCCCCGGAGACGGGATCGGCAAGGAGGTCGTACCGGAAGGCGTGCGCGTCCTGGAGAAGGTCGCCGCGCGACACGGCTTCGAGCTGAAGCTCGACTGGTTCGATTTCGCCTCCTACGACTACTACGCCAAGCACGGCCGGATGATGCCGGAGGATTGGAAGGATCAAGTCGGCCGGCACGATGCCATCTTCTTCGGGGCAGTCGGCTGGCCGGAGAAGATCCCCGACCACGTCTCGCTCTGGGGCTCGCTCCTCCTTTTCCGGCGCGAGTTCGACCAGTACATCAATCTCCGTCCGGTCCGGCTGATGCCGGGCGTCAAGTGCCCGCTCGCCGGCCGGGAGCCGGGCGACATCGATTTCTGGGTCGTCCGCGAGAACACCGAGGGTGAATATTCCGCCATCGGCGGGCGCGCCTTCCCGGGAACGGACCGCGAGTTCGTTCTGCAGGAATCCGTCTTCACGCGGACGGGTGTCGATCGGGTCCTGAAATTCGCCTTCGAACTCGCGAAGTCCCGGCCGAAGAAGCACCTGACCGCGGCGACCAAGTCCAACGGCATCTCGATCTCCATGCCCTACTGGGACGAGAGGCTCGAGGCGATGGCCGCCGGCTACTCGGATGTGCGCTGGGACAAGTACCACATCGACATCCTGACGGCCCATTTCGTCCTGAACCCTGACCGCTTCGATGTGGTCGTCGCGTCCAACCTCTTCGGCGATATCCTCTCGGATCTCGGGCCGGCCTGCACCGGAACGATCGGCATCGCGCCCTCTGGCAACATCAACCCGACTCGCGAGCATCCCTCCGTGTTCGAGCCCGTGCACGGCTCTGCGCCCGACATCGCGGGACAGGGGATCGCGAACCCGATCGGCCAGATCTGGTCTGGCGCCATGATGCTGGAACATCTCGGCGAAACTGACGCGGCGGCCGAGATCGTCGCCGGCATCGAGCGCGTGCTGGCCGAACGCACGCTCCGCACGCGGGACCTCGGCGGCAATGCCGATACCGAAGCCTGCGGACGGGCGGTCGCAGAGGCGATCGGCTAATCGCGGCGCAGCGGTCCGCGACTGCGGGCCGCTTCATCGGCTGCTGCGAGCGTCCGGCGGTTCTCCGTCGCAAGTCCCCCTCAAAGCGAGACCAAGACCGGAATGATGTCGCTGGTCCGGGATAGCGGGCGGCGTCTCTACGCCCAGCCTTATCTGCTGCTTACGCTCACGCCCCTCATCTGGGCGCTCAATGCCGTCGCGGGACGGGCGCTCGTCGGCGAGGTATCGCCCATGGTGACGACGATCCTCCGATGGGGGCTGGTCATCATCATCCTGGGGATCATCGCGCGTCGCCAGATCGTTGCGGAGAGATATCTCCTGGCTCGTCACTGGCGCTTCATCCTGGTGATGGGCGCTGTCGGGTTCACAGGTTTCAACGCGCCGCTTTATCTTGGGGCGGCGACCACCACCGCCGTGAACATCGGCATGATCCAGGGTGTCATGCCCGCACTCGTGCTGGCCGGAAGCTTTCTCGCTTATCGCACTCCCTTCACGCCTCTCCAGGTCTGCGGCCTTCTAGTGGCAGTCCTCGGAGTTGGCGTAGTCGTGAGCCATGGCGAGATACAGCAATTGAAGGCGCTCCAGATCCGGGAAGGCGATCTGTGGATCCTTTTCGCTTGCGTGCTCTACGCCGGCTATACGGTCGCTCTACGGCGGCGCCCACCCATCTCGGCCTTTGCCTTCTTTGCCGGCCTTTCGGTTGCAGCCTTCCTCAGCACCATTCCGCTCGTTGGGCTCGAGATCATGGCCGGCACCATCCGATGGCCGGGCCCGAAAGGGTGGGCCATCCTGGTGATGCTCGCGATCGGTCCCTCGCTGATCAGCCAGATCTTCTACATGCGCGGCGTCGAGCTGATCGGGCCTGGACGGGCCGGGTTATTCGTGAACCTTGTGCCCGTCTTCGCCGCGATCCTCGCCGTGCTCCTCCTTAGTGAGGAATTCGCCGCGTATCACGCAGTCGCGCTGGGGCTTGTGCTCGCCGGGATCGCTCTCGCCGAGATCGGGAAGCCGCGGAGCCCCGCTTAAGGCAGCGGCGCTCGATGAGGCCGCTCAGAAC
>JAFAEL010000130.1 GCA_023423995.1 Pseudomonadota bacterium
GCCCAAAGTTCTGCTCGATGAAGATCACGCAGGACCTGCGCGCCGAGGTGCAGGCGATGGGAGACAACGAGCGCCGCGCGCTGGAGGTGGCGTCCGCCGAAGCCGAGGCGGCGCGCGCGGGCATGGCGGCGAAGAGCGCGGAGTTCCTGGCGACCGGCGGCAAGCTCTACGTCGACGCCGCGGAGTGACGAGGCGCGCCTCGCGCGCCGACGCTGCACCGCCGCCCCGCCTCTCCCGGGCGGGAGAGGTCGAGTCGGGCGCGGCAGCGCCCGACCGGGTGAGGGGTGGGCCCTCGCCGAAAGGGGCGCCAACCCCTCATCCGTCGTCGCTTCGCGCCGACACCTTCTCCCGCTGAAGGGGAGAAGGAGACGCGCTCCTCCGGGCTACCCGGCGCCCGTTATGCTGAGGCCCGGAGCGAAGCGAAGCCTCGAAGCACGCACAACCGCCCCGCGTGCTTAGAGACGAGCCGCTGCGCGGCTCTCCTCAGCATGACGAGGATTGGAGCGGTGCAGCCGCGAGGAGGAATCGGATCGCCGCTGCCAAGCGCGCGACCCCGCCTCTCCCCTTCAGCGGGAGAGGCCGAGTCGCCTGCGGCAGCAGGCGAGCCGGGTGAGGGGGCGCCCTCAAGGGCTAGACTAGCGCCGCACCCCTCATCGACCCCAGCTGACGCCGGAGCCACCCGCCTTCGCGGGGGCAAGCTCTTCTCCTGCTGAAGGGGAGAAGGAGACGCGCTCACCCGCCCACCCAACGCCCGTCATGCTGAGGTGCGGAGCGAAGCTAAGCTTCGAAGCACGCACAACCGCCCCGCGTGCTTCGAGACGAGCTGCTGCGCAGCCCTCCTCAGCGTGACGAGGGTTGGAGCGGTGTTGTTCGGGGGATACCTGCGCCGAGGTAAGAGGCGCGCGCTGCTATGCGGCAAAGCCGCGGAGTTTCCCGGCGGCGGGGTTGAGCGCACGAGCAGATTTAATCGGCATAGTCTCTATTTGTCGGCGCTGAACGGGGCTTGCGCGGCTTCCTCTTCCCGGAACTTTTCGTGCTCTCGTCCGCGACATAGCCGAACGCAGACTCAACTCCCATAACTTGGATAGCTCGAAGGTTCCGACGGAGGCTAACTCTGGAGAAAAGAGGCAAATTCCGGGATTTGTTGTTTTCGTCTTTATCCGTGATTATCGCGTACACGACCTTGCATCGTCGTGAGTCGAGAGCGTTGAGGAGCTGATCACGGTAAGGTGGTGATGTTCGATCGGAAATTAGCTTTTTCAGGTTCTCCAAGGAAGCCGGTTCTGCTCGAAGTAACTCCATCGAGTTGCTTCCTTGATTGAATAAGTGGCTCATTTGATGGGATAGCGTTGAGATTTTGACGTGATAGAATGTTGCTGTGTCTGATTCCGAGCGAAGTAGATCGCAAGGCTCAACCTGAGTTGAGCCAGATGGGCTTATGTTTGTTCGATCAAGGTTGATGTAAGATCTGTCTGCGATTGAGACGGAATCATTATAATCTCCCTCATTTTTTGACTTATAGGCGGGTAAGCTCAGCGTGCACCAGCGTTGATCGAGATATCGGTCTAGCTGATTGAGGAAGTCCGGTTCGACGGCGTACCAGTTACCCTCCGAAAGGTGGTACACCAAGCCAGTCGCCCCGAGAGCGCAGTCGAAAATTAGCGACTTGTATACACTCCAGCTCTGAAATGTGGTTCCATCTTCGTTTGCGAGGCTTAAAGTATGGGATTTCAGGTCCGTCATGCTTAGATCGGCGACATCAATTTGGTTTTGTTTGAGGTATTCAAGATAGTGCGATATATCCGTGTCTTCATAGATTAAACTTGGGCCGACGCCAGAAAAGCTAGTATACATATTTTGATTATAATCAATTAGCTCTGGCGTCGTGAGCTGAATCTCTTTTGGTTCAGATCTAATCTGAGCAATTAGAGCTTGGTTGAGATCTGCAACAATAGATGGATCTTTAACCGGAGAAATGCACTGTAGATCTTTAAATGTGTCCTTGTAATCTGTCTTGTGGTAGAGATCAAGAAGCGATTCGCATAATTTAACCAATTCATGGGCGGCTGATTTGGTCGATATGCGGAGGTTTGTTGATCCTGTGGCATTTCGGAAAATGCTGCTGTATTTATCCTTTACCTTTCCCGTGAGCGTCTTAAGAACAGTGCTGTCGCGGTCTAAGTCGAAGAGAGTAAGGTCCGTATCTACCGGGTGCTGTGTCCGTCTTCTCCTTGATGCGCCAGGGTCCAAGGTGTCTGTGCTGCGAAGCTTCTTACGCTCTACGGCGTTCAGTGTTACCCGTAGGCCGAAGTCGTGTTCGTAGCTTTCTTCGCGAAGCTTATACGAGACGTGCCCAAATGAGAGTGCGAATACCCGATCCTTTACGGGAAGGAACAGCAGTGCCCCTTTGATGGATTGTTCTAAGTGCTCTGTGATCGAGAAATAGTCACGCCACCAGGGCGGCCGTGGCGCTCCATCTAAGATGAATATCTGTGCGCCATCTGGTGCGCCTGGGAATGTGTCGGTGCTCTCAAGCGCGTGGTCATCGCGGAGAGCTTCATCTCCGCACACGCCAGCCTTGAGTAGAAAAATGGAGAGCGTCCGACTTCTAGACATCGCTTCCGCCAATATGCTGGACGATCTTTCTACTCAGCCTTCAGTGCGGAAGAAATCCAACTTCGGTCGCAATCGAGACGCGGGATGGAGGAAGCCACTCTGACGTTCCTTAACTCGTTCAGGGCGCGGTCGAAGGCTTCCTTGCTGGCATTCGACGGCTGCTTCCTGTCTGACACCTTTCGCTGTCATTCCCAGCCGTAGCGGCATGACGGGCTTGCGGAGGGAAAGGAAATCCCAGGACGCGACGGCGCCGTGAGGGTGTCTGGATCCCCTTCCCGGGCGCTGCGCGCCCGCCGGGGATGACAAGGCGGCCTTCGGGCCAGAGATGGATTGCTAGTTGCGAACCTGTGCCTATCCTCTCGCTATAGGAGGCGGCATTGCCCCGCACGCGCGTGTTCAGATTCCGCGGCAGCCAGGCGGTCCGCATCCCAGCGGAACTGGCCTATGAGGATGCCGCGGCCGAGTTGGTGATCAGCCGGCACGGCGACGTCATCACGCTCTATCCGGCGCATACCGGCTTGAAGGACGCGGTGGCGCGGCTGCGGGCGCTGCCGAAGCCGCCCGAGGGCGAACGGCGCGAGCCGATCGAGATCCCCGATCGGGCGTGAATGGCGTCCCTGACGGACACGACTATCGCGATCCGCGCGCGGGAAAGCTGAGGTGACGCGCCCACCTCTCCGTGCGGGAGGGGTCGAGTCGGCGGCAGCCGACCGGGTGAGGGCAGGGCAGCCCCCGAGCGTAGCGCAAGGGCGGGCGACGCTTCGGCTGGCGCAGCGCACATTGCGGTAACCGTCCAACCCTCACCCGGACGCCCGCTGCCGCGGGCGCTCGACCTCTCCCCTTCGGGAGAGGTGACGCGCCGGCGCTACCCCACCCTGGCAAACCGCTCCCGTGACCGCGCCCGCGCCTTCTCCGCCTCGATTGCCCGGTCCCGCGGCGGGGCGCTCGTATGTAGGGAGGCGAGGAGGGTTTGGGCGGCGTCCGTCACCGCCGCGACGGCGCGGTCGAAGGCCTCCGCGTTGGCTTTCGACGGATGCGTCGTGCCGGAGAGTTTTCGCACGAATTGCAGCGCCGCGGCGCGCACCTCGTCGTCGGTGGCGGGCGGCTCGAAGTTGTGGAGCGTCCTGATGCTGCGGCACATGGGCGGTGTCCTCCCTGCCCGAAGCATAGCACAGCGTGCGGGCGCCGCACCGCTCCGCCGGCCCGGCGCGGGCGGCCGGTGGGCACTCTCTTCCGTCTTCCGGCCGCGCGCCGCGTAGCGGGCAATACTCGCCTGTGCTTCACTCGACTTGGCCGGCGCAAGTCCGGCGGGGGACAAGGGAGCATTGCCGTGGCCAGCGCACCTCATCATCCAGGACAGGACCGTCAGCTCCGGGATCTCGAGGCGCGGGTCGCGCTGCTCGAGGCGGCGCTCCGGGTCCGGGGAAGCAATGTCGAGATCGTCGCCCCCGCGGGGCTGTCGATCACGGCCGGCACGGCGCTGTCGGTCACGGCCGGGGCCGGCGCCAGCGTGAGCGCCGGGGCGGGCCTGTCGCTCGTCGCCGGGCAATCGGCCTCGGTGGTCTGCAATGCGGGGTTCCAGCTCTCGGCCGGCATGAACGTCTCGCTCACGGCCGGCAAGGCGATGGCGGTGCAGGCCGGCACGACCCTCGCGCTGCGCTCCACCGATGCCGGCAGCCTCGTCTCGGGGAAAGGCCTCGTGCTCGAGGGCAGCAACGACGTCCTGGCGAAGGCGGGCGACGCCTCCGTCACCCTCAAGAAGGACGGGACGTTGGGCCTGAAGGGCAAGGACGTGACGATCGCGGCGAGCGGCAAGATCAACGCGAAGGCGAGCGGCGACGTGGTCATCAAGGGATCGAAGCTGCTCCAGAACTGAGCGTGCCCCGGCGCCGGAGGCGGGGATGGGTGAGGGAAAACCGCGCGAGCCGAGCCTGTGGGGAGCGGTGTGGTTCGGCGGCATCGCGCTCGCCGGGCTGGTCCTCGCCATCTATTGCCTCCTGCGCCTGCCGCCCGCGCGCGCGAGCCTCGCCGCCGCGGAGGCGGTGGCGCCGATCCACGTCACGGACGAGCTCGTCCACGAGACGCGCCGACGCGGCGCCTCGACCTGGCGCAGGCAGAACGTCGCGGTGGCCGGGGCAGGGCGGGGCCATCTCGTCGTGTCGCCGCCGAGGACCCTTTGGGTGCCGGATATCGACAGGCTCGACCGCGGCACGAAGGTGCGCTTCCTGATCGATCCCGATGCGCGGCTCATCTACGAGGCGCGGCTCGGCGAGCGCGTGCTCCTCTCCTACGAGACCAGCGCCGGCAGCCGCCGCGGCGCCGCGCTCGGCGGGCTCGGCTTCGCGGGCCTGATGCTGGCCGTCGGCGGGTTCGGGCTCTGGCGCGAGCGGAGGCTGTTCGGAGGGTGAGGCTCGCCATTGCGAGCGTAGCGAAGCAATCCAGCCTCTCCCCGCTCGCCCCGGCGCAGGCCGGGGCCCACCCCTGCGCACCGGCTTTCACCGGTGTGAGCGGAATCCCAACTTGACAGAGCTAGCATTTATTCCTATATAGCCGTCACTCGTCTCCGGCGAGGGAACGGCGGTCGACACCGGGCACCGTTGTCGGAGGGGAGGGCGGGTCCCGAGGTCGCGGTTCCGGAAACCGCGGCGCCCGGGCGGCTGACCGGGCGTGTGCCCATGGGGCCGAAAAGACCGTCGCGGGACGCCGGGTGACCGGCTTCCTTATCCCACACGCCGGTCGTCCGGCGTCCCGCTCCCTCGGGTCGAGCCCGAGGGTCACCCGCCGAAACTCGGAGCCAAAAGCTCGCGAGAACGAAGACTCATGCCTCGAGGCACTCCACGTGCCCGTGCGGCGCCCGCTTCAGGCGGCGGGGCGGTGGAGGGCGCAGAGCTTGTTGCCGTCCGGGTCGCGCAGATAGGCGAGGTAGAGCGTCCCGAAATGCTGGTGGCGCAGGCCCGGCGGGTCCTCGATGGAGGTGCCGCCGGCTGCGGCGCCGGCATCGTGCCAGGCCTTGGCCTGCTCCGGGCTGTCCATGGTGAAACCGATCGTGCCGCCATTGGCGTGATGGGCCGGCTCGCCGTCGATGGGCTTCGACACCATGAACAGGCCGCCCTTGTGCAGGTAGAGCAGCCGGCCCTTCTCGTCGATGCGGCCGGGCTTGCCGCCGATCGCCGCGAACAGCGCGTCGTAGAAGCGCTTCGAGCGCTCGATGTCGTTCGACCCGACCATGACGTGGCTGAACATCGTGTCTCTTTCCTCCCAAGGCCGGCGCGGCGGGGCGAGCCGGCCCCGCCTCGTGCCGCGAAGCGCCCCGCGCCGCAAGCGTCCGGTGTTCCAGCGCACAGCCGGCCGGCCCCCGCCTGCAACATTCCTCGCGTGGGGGTGAGCCGAATGGTCGACACGAAGGACAGCGAGCCGAGCCTGGGCGCCGTGCTCTGGTTCGGCGGGCTCGCGCTGGCGGGGCTCGTCATCGCCGTCATGGCGTTCCGGGCGCTGCCGGTCGCGCGCGAGGCGCTCGCCGTCGCCGAGGCGGTCGCGCCCGTCTATGCGGCGGACGAGCTGGTGCGGGAGGGCGGCGGCAAATGGGGCACCACGACCCGCCGTCGGCAGGACATCGCGGTGGCGGGCAGCGGGCGCGGCGGCTACCTGATCGTCTCCCCGCCCCGGAGCCTCCGGGTGCCGGATATCGACCGGCTCCCGCAAGGCATCCCGCTGCGCTTCCTGATCGATCCGGAACGCCGGCTCATCTACGAGGCGCGGCTCGGCGAGCGCGTGCTCCTCGCCTATGCGAAGAGCGCGGAGGCCCTGCGCAACCCGGCCCTTGCCGTGCTGGCCGGAAGCCTCGCGGTGGCGGCGGCCGGCGGGTTCGGCCTCTGGCGGCGTCGGGCCGCCTTCGCGGGCTGAGGCGGGCCGCTTCGCATTGACATTGGCGGGCCGCACCCCTAATGACGCCGGGTTCACGCGTGGGCCACCCTGCCCGCGCG
>JAFAEL010000174.1 GCA_023423995.1 Pseudomonadota bacterium
GACGGTCTTTTCGGCCCCATAGGCACGCGCCCGGTCAGCCGCCCGGACGCCCCGGCTACCGAACCGAGACCCCGGGACCCGTCCTCCCCTCCGCCAGACGTGACCGGTGCGCACGCGGCTCCCTCGCCGGAGGGGAGTGCGCGTCATATAGGAATAAATGCTAGAAAAGTCAAGCTCCGTCTTTGCGAGCGGAGCGAAGCAACCCAGGGGGACGAGGCGGAAGCGCTGGATTGCTTCGCTGCGCTCGCAAAGACGGGTGGCGCCGCTGGACCCCGGCCTGCGCCGGGGTGAGCGGGGACGAGGCGGCGATCCATCCGGCTGCCGCCCCCGCCATCACCCGGTCGGCTGCCGCCGACTCGACCTCTCCGACAGAGGAGAGGTGAGGCTGCGGAGAGTTGCCCTTCGACCCTCAGGCCGCCGCGGCGGTCGTCATCCGGGCGGCCGCGCTCTTCACGGCCCGGACGATTTCCGGGTAGGCGGCGCAGCGGCAGAGATTTCCTGCCAGGTAGTCCTTGATCTCGTCGTCGCTCGGATTGGGGTTCTGGTCGAGCAGCTGGTGCGTCATCATCACGAAACCGGGCGTGCAGAAGCCGCACTGGAACGCCCCCTCCTCGATGAAGGCCTGCTGGACCACGCTCAGGGTCCCGCTCTCGTCGAGGCTCTCGACGGTCGTGACGGATTTCCCGTCGACGAGCTGAGCCAGGGTGAGGCAGCCGGACACGGCCACGCCATCGACGAGCACCGTGCAGCAGCCGCACAATCCCTGCCCGCAGCTCTCGCGCGCGCCGAACAGGTCGAAGCTGCGCAGCAGGTCCACGAGATCGAGATGGCTCTCGACGCGGGCCGAGACCGGCCGGCCGTTGAGCGTGAACCGGATCAGGCGGGACGTGTCGTCCATCTCAATCATCCCTGCTGGGCGCGGATCGCGCGGAAGACGGCTTCCGGCGTGAGCGGCATCTCGGTCAGGCGCACGCCGACCGCATCGTGGATCGCGCTGGCGATCGCGGGCGAGACCCCGAAGGTCGCGCTTTCCCCGACGCCCTTGGCGCCGTAGGGGCCGGAGACCTGCTCCGCCTCGACGATGTCGTTCTCCATGCGGAGCGGCACGTCGTGGATGCCCGGAATCTTGTAGTCGGCGAAGGACGCGTTCGTGACCTGGCCGTTGTCGTATTCCATGTTCTCGAAGAGCGTGAAGCCGAGCTGCATCAGGGCCGCTCCCGAGAGCTGCGTCTCCACGACCCTGGGATTCAGCGGGCGTCCGCAATCAACCGCGTTGATCATGCGGAGAATCCGGACGTGGCCGGTCTCGCTGTCGACCTCGATCTCCACGCCGGTACCGCCGATCATCCAGAACGGCGTGACGTTCTCGGACAGGCCGGTCGCCGGATCGGGCGACTTGTATTCGGGGATGTAGGTGCCCACGCCGACGATGTTGCCGGCCTGCATGCCGTACTTCTTCTTGAACAGATCCTTCGGGCCGTAATTCGTGCCCGGCGGCAGACCCAGGCTCTCCGAGAGGGCGGAGAGCTGGTCCCGCGCGTGCTGCGCGGCGAGCTTCACCGCGTGACCCATGTGGAAGGTGGATCGCGAGCCGAGCGTCGCCATGTCGTAGGGCGTGACGTCGGTGTCCGGGTGGATGACCTTGACGTTCTCCGTATCGATCCCGAGCGTTTCCGCCACGATCTGCGCCATGGCCGTGTCCGAGCCCTGGCCCATGTCGACGGTCGAGAGATACAGGCTGCACGACCCGTCGCCATAGACGTTGACGATCGCGACCGATGTCGTCGGCGAGATGGAGGCCTTGAAGCCGATCGCGATCCCGCGTCCGCGCTTCACCGGCCCGGTGCCGCGGTCGAACGACTTCGACCACTCCATCTTCGCGGCGATGTCTTCCAGCACGGCCTCGATCGCCGCGTCCTTCATGGCGGTCCCGGTCGCCTGCTCGCGCCCTTCCCGCAGGATGTTGTTGCGGCGGAACTCGACGGGATCGATCCCGAGCTCCCGTGCGATCAGGTCCGTGTGGCCCTCATAGGCCCAGACGAGCTGCGGGATGCCGAAGCCGCGCAGCGCGCCCGCGGGCGGACGGTTGGTATAGAGCGCGTAGGAGTCGATCGAGACGTTCTCGATGTCGTACGGGCCCGGCGCCGTGAAGCCGGATTTCTGCGTCACGCGCGGCCCGATATCGGCGTAGGCGCCGCCGTTCCAGAACACCTCGCAGCGCCGGCCGGTGACCTTGCCGTCCTTGACCGAGCTCTTGATGCGGAACGTGCTGGCGTGTTTCGAGATCGTGTAGAACTGCTCCTCCATGGTGAGGGACAGCTTCACGGGCCGGCGCACCATGAGGGCCAGGCAGGCAACGAGCGCCTCCAGCTTGATATAGAGCTTCGCGCCGAAGCCACCCCCGAGATGGGGCACCACGACCCGCACGCGGTTCTCGGGCCAGCCGAGCAGCCGCGCGATCTCGATCCGGACGAAGGACGGGCTCTGCGAGGCCGTGTGGATGGTCAGCGATTCATGGCCGGGGATCGCGAGCGACACCATCGGCTCGAGCGGCGTGTGCATCGTCTGCTGCGTGCGGAACTCGTGCTCGAACACGTGGTCCGCCTCGGCGAAGGCCGCATCCACGTCGCCCCGACGAAGCTGGTAGTCGAGCGCGACGTTGGTGTCGCGGCGGCCGACGAGATGCTTCAGGTCAGGGAAGGTTCCGGCGGGCCGCAGCACCTCGTGCACGACGGCCTTGGAGGTGACCGCCTCGACCTCGTCGAAGACGGGCTCGAGTTCCTCGTACTCCGCCGTGATGAGCTGGACGGCCTCGGCCGCGATGTAGGGATCCTCGGCCAGGACCACCGCGACCGGCTCGCCGACGTAGCGGACCTTCTCCAGCGCCAGCACGGGCTGATCGTGGAAGGCGGGCCCATAATAGGGCTCGGAAACGAGCGTCTTCACGTCCTCGCCGGTGATGACGCGGAACACGCCATCCATGGCCTCGGCCGCCGAGGTGTCGATCGACAGGATCCGCCCATGCGGCACCGTCGAGCGGAACACCTTGACGTGCAGCATCCCCGGGACGGTGAGGTTGTGGACGTATTCCGCCCGCCCGGTGACTTTCTGACGTGCCTCGAGGCGCGGCACGGAGCGGCCCACCTGGCCGCCCGGCATAGGTCTCATGACGTTCATTGGACTGCCCCGTTCCGGACGGCCTGCGCGAGGGCCCGCCTGACATGGACGCGCAGGAGCTCGGTCTTGTACTCGGCCGAGCCGCGCGCATCGTCGATCGTCTCGGCCTCCTCGGCCGCGGCATCGGCCGCCTGCGCGAAAGCGCGCTCCCCGGCCTCCGCACCCTGCAATGCGCCCTCGGCCGTGGCGAGCCGCGTCAGCTTCTCGGTCGCCGCCGAAACCATCACCCGCGACTGCGCGATGACGCCACCTTCGACCTTCAGCGAAACCGCGACGCCGAGCGCCGGCCAGTCGTCGGCCGAGCGGGTCGTGCACTTGAGGTAGGCCGATGCCCAACCGCGCTGCGACGGCAGCGCGACCTGGGTGATCAGCTCGCCCTGGGTCAGGACGGTCTCGTAGTAGCCGGAGAACAAGCTCTCGATCGCGACCCGCCGCACGCCGGCAGGTCCCGTGATCACCACCTCGCCGCCGAGCGCGGAGAGAACCGGCGGCAGGTCCATGTGCGGATCGCCGTGGGCAAGATTGCCGCCCACGCGCGCCACGTTGCGGACGCGGACATTCGCCAGGCGCTTCATGGCCCGCGCGATCACAGGCGCGACCCTGATGACCTCCGCGGAATGCTCGACCTTGGACAGCGTTGCGAGCGCGCCGATCGCAAGGCCGCCATCGGCCGTCGCCGCGATCTCCGCATGCTCTGCCTCGATACCCGCGAGCGTGACGAGGCGGGTCGGCTGGAACACCCCGGTCTTCATCATCAGCATGAGGGCCGTGCCACCCGAGAACGGCCGCACGGTCTGGTCATCCGTATCAAGAAGTTTGATGGCCTCGCCGAGCGAGGTCGGATGCACGAGTTCGAAGCCTCTCATGCCCTCGCCTCCGAGCCGGCGTTTTCGAACGCCGCGTTGATGTTCCGCACGAAGGAGCGCTCCATCTCCTTCGCCTTCGACTTGAGCACGGGCTGGCCGATACTGCCGAGCTTGCCGGCCAAGGCCACGTCCATGTCGTAGGCGACGACGGTTTTGTCGGCGCCGTCTTCCCGCAGGGTGGCGGACGCCATGGAGGTCAGGCGCCCGACGACCCCGAGGGGCGTGCCTTCCGCCTTGGCGACGATCTTCTCCGGCGCGACCTTCTCGACGAACTCGACCGCAACCGCGAACTTGAACTTGATGTAGGCGATGCGCGTCTCGAGCGTGGCCGTGTAGCGCGTCTCGTCGACCTGGGTCAGCTCGCCGACCCCCTCGAGGCAGGACGCAAAGAACGGCGCATCGTTCAGGCGCTCGTAGACGACGTCGCGCGGCGCCGCGACGGTGAATTCACCGGTGAACTTCATCGGGCAGCCTCGATGAGCTGGCTCAGCTCCGCGGCGATCACGTCCGGCACTTCGAGCGGCGTGAGGTGCCGTCCGCCGGGGATGATCTTCAGTGTCGAGCCGCCGATCGCGGCGTGCATCGCCTCCGCCATGGCGGGCGGCGTCGCGTAATCCTCTTCTCCGACGGCGATCCGGGTCGGGACCTTGATGCCGCCGAGCACGGAGCGGAGATCGGCCGCACCGAGCATGCGGCAGCTTTCCGCGTAGGCCGCGACGTCGTTGTTCAGGAATACGTCGACGCTCTCCTTCACGATGTCCGGATTGGCCGCCCGGAAGGCATCGCCGAACCAGCGGGTCTGCTGGAACCCGACGAGCGCCTTCAGGCCCTCCTGGACGCCCTTGTCGGCGCGCTCCGCCCATTGCTGCGGCGCCTCGGGGCCATACCAGGCGGTCGTGTCGAAGAGGCCGAGGCCCTGCACCTTCTCGGCATGTCTCCCTGCAAAGGCCAGGGTGACGCAGCCGCCCATGGACGCCCCGCCCACGACGGCCTTCGTCCAGCCGAGATCGGCGAAGATCGCCGCCAGGTCGTCGGCGAAGAGCTCGACCGTATAGGGGCCGGCCGGCTTGTCGGATGCACCATGCCCCCGGCAGTCCCAGGCCAGCACGGTCGCCACCTCGGCGAGCCGTGTCGCGACCGGGCTCCAGAACGAGCCGTCCATGGCGAGCGAATGGGTGAGCGCGACCCGCGCGGGCCCCGATCCGATCAGGCGATAGTGGAGGCGCGTGCCATCACTGGCAGCGGCTTGTCCGGTTCGCGATGGGTGCACGAGTCCTCCCTGCCGAATGCCCGCCCGGCCTGGAACGCGGCCAGACGCGGCGGTTCGCATAGGCGCCGCGGCGCGGCGGTGTTCAGTTTGGAAGCGTTCTCGTCACCGGAGGCTCGCAGTTCAAACGAAAGCTTTTCAGATAGGGATTAGTTTTTGTAATTGAGTCGGCGCGCGGGCGGAGAGAGCAGGTGAGACGCTTACCTTCCATGTCGGGACTGCGCGCCTTCGAGGCGACGGCCCGCCATCTGAGCTTCACCCGGGCAGCGACCGAGCTGAACCTGACGCAAGGCGCCGTGAGCCATCAGATCAAGAATCTGGAAGACCTGCTCGGCCTCAAGCTGTTCATCCGCGACGGGAACACGATCCGGCTCACGGAGGCCGGGTTCGAGTATCTGGCCTCCGCCCGCGCGGCCCTGACCGAGGTGCTGGTCGCGACGGACCGGGCGATCGATCGCCAGCGCGGGGACGTGCTCACGATCGCATGCCTCGGCACGTTCTCGATCAAGTGCCTCCTGCCGAATCTCGGCGATTTCACGAAGCGTCATCCGAGCATCGGGCTCCGGATACGCACCCTTGTCCCGTCCACCCACATGGCCCCGCAGGATTACGACGTCTCGATACAATACGGGTCCAGCGAGGATTGGCCGGACATGGTCGCCCGGAAGATCATGCGCGAGGAGTTGTTCCCGGTCTGCTCCCCTGCCCTCCTGCAGGCCAACGGCGGCCTGCGGGTGCCGCGCGACCTGACGCACCATACGATCATCCGGACGGCCTCGCCGTTCATCCTGCGGGACGACTGGCCGCTCTGGCTGGAACGGGCGGGCACGCCCGGGATCACGTTTGCCGGCGAGATCAGCTGCGACCTCCTCTATCCCTCCTACCAGGCGGCCATGGAGGGGCTCGGGGTCGCGATGGGCCGCAGCGCCGTCGTCGCCGCGGACATCAGGGCCGGGCGGCTGGTCGAGCCCTTCTCCGTCCGGCTCCCGTCCTCGCTCGGCTATCATCTGGTCGCGGGAACCGAGCGCGCGAAGCTTGCGAAGGTGCAGCTCTTCTGCGACTGGGCGCTGGAGCGCCTCGGCGCGGCCGCCCCCCTGGCGGCGCCCTCCAGCCGACAGAATCCCCGGACAGACGCAGCATGAACTTCATCACGACGGCCGATGCACCTCCCGCCGGCGGACATTACAGCCAGGCGGTCGCTGCGAACGGCTTCCTGTTCGTGGCGGGCCAGCTGCCGATCCGGCCCGAGGGCGGCATTCCGGACGGGATCGAGGCCCAGACCCGGCAGGCGCTCGCCAATGTCGAAGCCATCCTGAAAGCCGCCGGCTCGGGCCTCGACAAGGTCGTCAGCGCCACGGTCTACGTCAGCAACATCGAGCTCTGGCCTGACGTGAACCGGGTCTATGCGGAGATCTTCGGCACGCATCGGCCTGCCCGCACCGTCGCGGTCTCGCCGCAACTGCACTACGGCGCGCTTGTCGAGGTGCAGGTGATCGCGCTGGCGTAGCGCTCCGCTGAGCGCCGCCCGGAAGGCCCGGGCGGCGGGACTGCGGCGCTCCCCTATTGGGGCTCGATGCCGGCGTCCTTGATCGCGGTCGTCCACTTCACGAGTTCGTCGGCGACATAGGCCTTGAACTCGGCTGGCGGCAGGTAGAAGGCCTCGATCCCGTTTGCCTCGAGCTTCGCGCGATTTTCCGGATTGGCGACGAAGTTCTTGACCTCTCTCGAGAGCGTTTGCACCACGTCCGGCGGCAGACCCGCCGGCCCGAACAGCCCCGCCCAGGCAATCAGGTCGAAATCCGGCGTGACCGTTTCGTGCAGCGTGACGATGTCCGGGACGATCGCGCTTCGGGTCTTCGTGAGCACCGCCAGCGCCCTCACCTTCCCGTCCCGCACCTGCGGCAGGGCCGTCGTGAAATCGGCCACCATCGCGGAGACCCGGCCGGTGGCGACGTCCAGGACGGCGGGCGGATTGCTCCGATACGGCACCCGGACCATGTCGATCCCGGCACGCCGCTTCAGCGTTTCCCCCGCGACCTGCCCGGTGCTGTTGCCGTGCGCGTACTCGACCTTGCCGGGGTTCGCCTTCGCGTAGGCGACCAGTTCCTGGATCGTCTTGAACGGCGCATTCGGGTTCGCGATCACCATCGAGGGAAAGCTGCCGACCCGCGAGACTGCCGTGAAATCCTTCAGCGGGTCGTAGGACACGTTCTTGAAGAGCGCCTGCGCGGCGGAATGGGTCGTGTTCGTCGTCAGGATGAGGGTGTAGCCGTCCGGCTCCGCGCGGGCGACGAAGCTCGCAGCCAGCGTGCCGCCGGCGCCTGCCTTGTTCTCGACCACGAAGCGCTGGTTCAGGGCCGCATCGAGATGGGCCGCGAGCAGCCGCGCCGCGGAGTCGGTCGCGCTGCCCGCGGTGAACGGCACCACGATCGTCACAGGCCGGCTTGGATAGGTCTGCCCCAATACCGGCCCTGCACAAGCGCAAGCGATCGCGCCCGCGAGCACGAGCGCAAATTTGCCAACCTTCAAGACGTGATCCCCCCAGACCTTTACCGTTCAACCCTCACGGGGCTGGTGCAATCAATCGGAGCCGGGGAGATTTTTGAAACGGAAGTTTCGATGGCACCATGACGAAGGTTCATGCCTTCTTCCGAAGGGCACTGCCGCCTCGCCCCAAGATCCCGAACGACTGACCTGGCAACCGGGGAACCCTGACCGACGCGAAGACGCTCCTTTCGAGGGAGGCTCCCCCTCCCGCAGGACGTCGCCCTCCGACCTGACCGTTCGACGCCGCAACCTCGTCGAAGCCGCGGCTGGTTTGCCCATCGCCTCAGCGAGAGACGAAGGAAGGGGCCGCCGATGCCCCAACTTTGTCCGCCCGGACGCTCGGGGCCGCTTCACACATGGAAATTTCTGTGCTTTTTTTTCATTTATGGAAACCGTCTCGCCGGTGACGCTGTCTCTGAACGGAATTGAGGCCGGCTACGTGGCCGACGTTCCCGTTCTCTCGGGTGTCGGGATCGAGGTGCGCCAGGGCGAGGTCGTCACGCTTCTCGGCCGGAACGGCGCCGGCAAGTCGACCTTGATCCGGGTGATCTGCGGCCTCCTCAAGCCCTCGGCCGGGCAGGTCAGGCTGTACGGGGACAGGATCGACGCGCTCGAGCCCGCGGCGATCGTTCAGCGCGGGGTCGCGGTCGTGCCCGAAGGACGTCGCGTCTTCGGCACGCTGACTGTCGAGGAGAACCTCCGGATGGGGGGCTTCACCCACCGCAGCGGCCTCGTCCCGAAGCTCGACCTGGAGCCGATCTACGCGACGTTCCCGCGTCTCGTGGAGCGCAGAAAACAGCTCGCCGGGACCCTCTCGGGCGGCGAGCAGCAGATGGTCGCCATGGGGCGCGCCCTCATGGCGAAGCCCAGGATCCTCCTCCTCGACGAACCGTCGATGGGCCTTGCCCCAATGCTGATCGACGCCGTCTTCGAGATGATCAGCGACTTGGCCCGCCAGGGACTGACGATCCTGCTGGTCGAGCAGAATGCCAGCGAGGCGCTCGATGTGGCCGACCGCGCCTACGTCCTGGAACGTGGTCGGATCAGACGAGAGGGGGAGGCTGGCCATCTCCTCTCAGATCCCGAGATCCGCTCCAGCTATCTCGGCGTCGGCTGAGGCTGCCGCTTCAAACTTTCAGAGAGGGGAACGCCATGTTTCGAGGAACGAAGGCACGACGCGCGGTCTTTGCATTGCCCCTCTCTCTGGCGGCCGCGGCGACGTTCGCCGCTGCGCCGGTCGCAGCGAAGGAAATAAAGATCGGGTTCTTCTGCCCGCTCTCCGGAGCCGTCGCAGTCTACGGCAACGATTCGCTGGAGGCCGCGAAGGTCGCCCTCGACGAGATCGCCAAGTCGAAGATGTTGGGGCCCCACACGATCAAGCTCGTGACCGCCGATACCGGCGGCAATCCCGGCCAATCCGCACAGGCCGTGCAGCGGATGATCGACGCGGACGAGGTGTCGGCGATCTTCGGTGGCTGCACTAGCCCCGAGACGGCGGCCGCCCTCGAGATCACCGAGGCCGCGAAGGTCCCTCTCCTGTCTCACCTCGCCCAGGACACTTCGCTGACCCAGAAGGGCAACAAGTACTTCGCCCGCATCGCCCAGACGGCCAAGACCTTCTCGTCGAGCGCGGCCCAGTGGGTGCTGGAGAGCCGCAAGGCGAAGTCGGTCTACATTCTCGCCCGGAACGACAATTACGGCCAGTCGCTGGCCGACGCGTTCGAAGCCAAGTCGAAGGAGCTCGGAGTCACCGTCGCGGGCCGCGTCGCCTACGAGCCGAACGGCCGCGAGTTCAAGCCGATCCTGGCGAAGATGGCGGAGGCGAAGCCCGACTTCGTCTCCATCCTCGGCTTCTACACCGATACCGGCCTGATCATGAAGCAGATGGGCGAGCTCCAGATCGCGATCCCGACCTTCGCGAACACCTCGCCGGCTATCAAGCAGTTCCGCGAAATCGCGGGCCCGGCGGCGAACGGCGCCTACGGCGCGCTCTACTACTTCGCAGGCTCGATCGACACGGCTCGCGGCAAGGCTTTCGTGGCGAACTGGGAAGCCAAGTACAAGCGGCAACCGACGCAGTACGAAGGCATGGGCTACGACGGCATCTACGTCCTCGCCGACGCGATCAAGCGCGCCTCCGAAGGCGGGAAGCTCACATCGGACGGGATCCGCGACGCCCTGCTCACGACCAAGGACTTTCCCGGCGCGACCGGCATGATCACCATCCAGCCGAACGGCGACGTCGTGCGGCCGATGCCCTTCGTGCAGCTGACGGGCGACGACCTGAAACTCGACTTCCTGATGAAATGACGCGGGCGTGAGCGTGACCAAGCGGCGGGCGGCAGCGTGACCTTCGTCATCCAACTCATGAGCGGCCTCGCCGTCGGCTGTATCTACGGACTTGTGGCGATCGGCTTCAGTATGATCTTCCGGGCGATGGGCCTCGTGAACTTCGCCCAGGCCGACATCATGATGATCGGCGCCTTCATGGGCTACGCGATCCTCGTCGCGGCGCCCGGGATCCCGTTCTGGCTCGCGATCCTCGGTGCCATGATGGGCGCGGCGCTGCTCGGTCTGGTCATCGAGCGGGTCGCGATCCGACCGAGCGTGGCCCGCCGGGCCGACCAGGTCTACCTCGTGCTCCTCACGCTCGGGGTCGGCATCGTCCTGTCGAACGGGGCGCGGCTGATCTGGGGCGCCGATCCCGTCGTGTACCCGACGGCGCTCACGCACCAGACGCTGGTCTTCGCCGGCTACCCGCTGCCTGCGGTCTACCTGTACATCGCGGTCGTCATGCCGGCGCTGCTGGTGGGCCTCCACCTCTTCTTCACGCGGACGTGGCTCGGTCTCGCCCTGCGGGCCGCCGCCGACGATCCCGATACCGCCGCCACGATGGGGGTGCGCCCCGCCCTCGCGACCTCGCTGTCCTTCGCGCTCGCTTCCGCGATCGGGGCGGCTGCGGGCGTCCTGTACGCTCCGATCTCCTACGTCTCGTTCGACATGGGCGTCGTCGGCGTCAAAGCCTTCGCGGCGGCTGTCGTCGGAACGCTCGG
The DNA here is from genome assembly GCA_023423995.1 of Pseudomonadota bacterium. GTDB lineage: Bacteria > Pseudomonadota > Alphaproteobacteria > Rhizobiales > Beijerinckiaceae > Enterovirga. The sequence continues at coordinate 10,911 of JAFAEL010000174.1, forward strand.
CAGCATCCCCGGCGCCGTGCTCGGCGGCTTCATCATCGGGCTCGGCGAGACCTTCGGTGCTCAGCTCATCGCGACCGAGTACCAGGACAGCATCGCCTTCGCGATCATGATCGCGATCCTGCTCCTCAAGCCCAAGGGCCTTCTCGCAGGATCGCACCGGTGAGCGCCGTTCCGGAGAACCCGGCCCTCGTGGCTCAATCCCCCGCCCTGCCGGGCCGGCACGGGCGGGTGCACCGCGACTGGATCGTGTTCACGGTCTTGATGGCGGCCGCCTGGCTCCTTCCGATCTGGCTCGGCGGCTTCGCCCTCTATCTCGGCTGCATCGTCGCCTTCCACGCCATCGCGGCGCTCGGCCTGCAGGTCATGGTCGGGCTGGCCGGCCAGCTTTCGCTGGGCCACGCCGCCTTCCTGGGCATTGGCGCCTACACGACCGTGCTGCTCGAGAAGAATCTCGGTCTGTCCTTTCCGGCGGCGGGTGTGGGGGCAGTCCTCGCCTCGGCGCTGGCCGGTCTCCTCATGGCGCAGCTCGTCCGGCTGTCGGGGATCTACTTCAAGATCGCGACGTTCGGCTTCGGCATCATCGTGCACCAGATCATCTCGAACTGGGTCTCGCTGACGGGCGGGACGGCCGGCATCAAGGGCGTGCCGCCGATCGGGTTTCTGGGTTGGACGGCATCGAGCCGGCTCGATCTCTTCGTGACCGAGATGGTGGTGCTGACGGTGGTCTACGCGCTCCTGATCCGCCTCACGCACGGGCGCATCGGCCGGGCCTTCCGGGCGATCGGCCAGAACGAAGTCGCCGCCCGAAGCGTCGGCGTTCCGACCCACCGCTACCAGATCGTCGCAATCACGCTCGGCTGCGCGATCGCGGGGCTCGGGGGAGCCTTCGTCCCCCACGTCTTCCGGTTCGTCAGCCCGGAGACCTTCACCTGGCACGAATCGCTCCTGATCCTGATCATGATCACGGTCGGTGGGCTCGGCAGCCTTGCGGGCGCGGTGATCGGCGCCGCGCTTCTCGTGGTGCTGCCCGAGTACCTGCGCGACTTCGCGCAGTACAAGATGCTTGCGTACGGCGTCTTCCTGATCCTGGCGCTCGTCTTCATGCCGCGCGGAATCGCGGGTGCCGCCTCCAGCCTGGCCGGGCGGTTCGGGCGCGGCCCGCGCGCATGATGGCCCCGATCCTATCCCTCCGCGGGGTGACCCGCCGGTTCGGCGGCCTCGTCGCCGTGCGCGAGCTCGATCTCGACGTGGCTCCCGGCACGATCCACGGATTGATCGGGCCGAACGGCGCAGGCAAGAGCACCGCCTTCGATCTCGTGTCGGGCGTCACGCCGGTGAGTGCCGGCACCATACGGTTCGACGGCCGGGACGTGACGAATCTCGCGGTCGACCGACGCGTCGCGGCCGGGATCTGCCGGACGTTCCAGACACCGCGCCTGTTCGAGGCCATGACAGTCCTCGAAACGGTCATGACCGGTCGGCACCGGCATGCGAGGAGCGGCTTCCTGGGCAGCGTGTTCTCCATCAGCGCGAAGGCGCGGGACGAGGCGGCGCAGACCGAGGTCGCGATGCGGCTGCTCCGACTGGTCGGACTGGAGGCCGATGCGGACAGGGCGGTGTCCGGCCTGTCCTACGGCGCTCGCCGGATGCTCGAGATCGCGCGTGCCCTCGCGACCGAGCCTCGGATCCTCCTGCTCGACGAAGTCGCGTCCGGTCTCAATCCGGTCGAGACCGAGTTCGTAGCGGGACTGGTGCGCCGGCTCGTCCGGGACGGTTTGACGATCGTGCTCGTCGAGCACGACATGCGCTTCATCATGGGGCTTTGCGAGCGGGTCACCGTCCTGAACTTCGGAGCGAAGATCGCGGACGGGACGCCCGCCGACGTCACGACGAACGAAGCGGTGATCGAGGCCTATCTCGGACGGCCTCGGGCCGATGCGACGCCGAGGCGCGAGGTGAGACGCCGCGCCGTCTGAGAAGGAGCTGACCCATGGGGACCGTGCAGCCGTTTCAAACGACGCGGTGGGAGCTCGTGCCGGACCGCACGACGCTCCTCGTGATCGACCAGCAGAACGACTTCCTCCATCCCGAAGGCGGCTACGCGAGGTCCGGCGTCGACGTGAGCCACATGCGGGCCACGATCGGCCCGACCCGCGATCTCGTCGCGGCCGCCCGCACCCGCCGGATTCCCGTGATCTGGACACGGCACGGCTTCCGCGATGCGCGGGACGCCGGCGTCTTCCTCACGCTTCGCCCCTTCCTGGCGAATGCGGGGCTCCGGATCGGAACCTGGGGCTACGAGGCTCTCGACGGCCTCGGGGCGCAGCAGGATGATTGGTACGTCGAGAAGCAGCGGCTGAGCGCCTTCTTCAACACGAACCTCGAACTGCTTCTGCGCTCGTTGAATGCCGAGACGGTCCTGATCTGCGGCGTCCTGACCAACCAATGCGTCGCGGCGACGTCCAAGGACGCGAGCTTCCGCGACTTCAAGCCGATCGTCGTGGCGGAGGCCGTGGGCACGACGATGCCGCATCTCCACGATCCTGCGCTCGAGATGATCCGCGTCGGCTGGGGAGAGGTGCGCTCGCTGGGCGACACCCTGGCCGACATCGCCGCGCTTCCGGCCGGATAGGGGCTACCCGCGCTCAGGGCGTCCCGTAGCCTCCCCCTCCGCCAGTCCGCACCACCAACAGGTCTCCCGCCCTCAAGACGTCCGATCCCATCGAGCGATAGGGAATGCGCTCGTTGCCACGGAGAACGTCGCAGCTTGCCCGGCTGCCGTCTCCGCCTCCCTGGAGACCGGCCGCGGGCTTGTCGAAGCGGTCGGCGTAGATCGAGAACCGCACGCCGTCCTTGAGGATGCGGAAGGCCCGCATGGTCCCGTGGCCGCCGCGATGCCGACCTGTCCCGCCGGAGCCCGGGATGAGGCTGTAGTTCTCGACCCGGAAGTAGTCGTAGCCCATGTCGGTCATCTCGACCGGGACGTTGGTGCAGTTGGAGAGAGGCTGCGCTACCCCGTCCGCCCCGTCCGCGGAGGCTGATGCACCCCAACCGCCGCCATGGACCTCGATGAAGACCTGATAGCCTCGCTCCTCCAGGATGCTGAGCGAAGTGAGGTAGGTGCTGTCGTAGCCACAGGCGATCACACGATCCGGTATGGCCTGCCCGAGCGCCATCAGAACGCTGTCGAAGGCGCGGTAGATCGGCTCCATCCGGGCGGCGACCGGCGCGGGATGGCGCGGGTTGAGCAAGCTGCCCAGGGGCGCCTTGATGGTGATCGGCCGGAACGTTCCCTCGTTGTAGGGCACGTCGCTGCCCGTCACGATATCCTTGATGGCCGTCAGGGTCGCCGAGACCGTGGAGGCGAAGGGCGAGTTGAGACCAGACTTGGCCTGTTTCGCCGTGCCCTCGTAATCGATCTCCATCGTGTCGCCGGCGACCGTGACGGCGACGCGGATTGTCAGCGGGTGGCCGGTGATGCCGTCGTCGTCGAGCGTGTCCTCCGCCCGATAGGTGCCGTCCGGGATGGCCGCGATCGCGGAGCGGACGCGGCGCTCCGAGTAGTCGAGCATCTCATCCATCACCCTCAGGACCTTGGCTGTCCCGTATTTCGCGCAGAGGTCCCGAACGCGGCCCACTCCGGTCTGGCAGGCCGCAAACTGTGAATTGATGTCGCCGATCGTCTGTTCGGGCACGCGGATATTCGCCGCGATGAGTCTCTCGAGCGGGCCGCCGTTCCAGTCGCGCTCGACGTTGTAGCGCGCCGCCGGGATTGTGAGTCCCTCCTGGAAGACGTCGCTCGCCACGTTGCTGAGCGTCGTGGAGCCGCCGACGTCGAGTTGGTGCGCGACGGACGCGCTGAAGCCGAGAAGCTGCCCTTCCACGAAGATCGGCACGAAGACGAAGACGTCGTTCAGGTGGTGACCACCCTCGTACGGATTGTTGGTGATGTAGAAGTCGCCCTCGGTCAGCTTCTCGATCGGGCAGGCTGCCGCGCAGTGGCGGAACGCGATGGAGAGGGAGCCGACCAGGATCGGGATCAACTCGTCGCTCTGGGCCACGGCCTCGCCGCGAGCGTTCAGGATGCCGGTCGAAGCGTCCTTTGCCTCCCGCACGATGGAGGAATAGGCCGCCCGGCAGAGCTTGGCCCCCATCTCTCTCGCGGCGGACAGGAAGGCTTGGCTGATGACCGCATAGTCGACGGGGCTGATCGTGCTCATGCCTGTGCCCTCATGATCAGGTTCGCGTGCGCATCGACCTCGCCGCTCCAGCCCTTCGGGATCCAGATCGTGGCCGTCGTGTCTTCGAGCACCGCCGGTCCGCGGACGATCTCACCCGGCCTGAGGCTCCCGCGCCGGAGAAGGCGTGCCGACAATTGTTCGCCGCGGTCGAAGACCTCGCAGTCCGCTTCGTCCGAAGGGTCTTCCAGGTCCCCCGCCATGCTCAGCCCGTCCAGTTGCGGAACGTGCAGACCGACGCGGTAGGACACCACCTCCACCGCGTTCCGGCCTCCACCGCCGCCATGGCTGTAGATCGCCTCGTGCTCCCGGGCGAACAGGTCGAGGAGGCGTTGGCGGGTCAGCCCGGCGACGTCGGTCGGGGACAGCGGCACGGTGATCTCGAAGGCCTGTCCCTTGAACCGCATATCGAGCGACGCTTCGAAAAGCCGGTCCCCGGGGAGGCCGAGATCGTCGACACGCTTGGCGAGTTCCCCGCCGAGGTCGTCCAGCGTCGCCCGGACCTTCCCGGGCGCGTGGTCGTCGACCGGGATCGGGCGCGTCAGGCTCTCGTAGAGAGAGTGGTCGGAGACGAGCAGCCCATAGGCGGAGATGACGCCGGCATTCGGCGGGATCAGGACGGTCGAGATATGGAGGGCCTCCGCGACGCCCGCGGCATGAAGCGGTCCCGCGCCGCCGAACGGCACGAGCGCGAAGTCGCGCGTGTCGCGGCCTCGCTCTGTCGAGACCTGCCGGATCGCCGCCACGACGTTTGCGATCGCGATCTGGACCGCACTGTCCGCGGCGACGGCCGGCTCCAGCCCGAAGCGCTCCGCGAGGGGCGCGAAGGCCCGCCGCGACGCCTCCACGTCGAGTTGCATGGAGCCGGCGAGCCGTGCTTCCGGCCGCAATCTCCCGCAGAGCACGTGCGCGTCGGTCAGCGTCGGCAACTCGCCGCCCCGACCATAGCAGGCCGGTCCGGGATGGGCGCCGGCGCTTTGGGGTCCGACCCGCATCATGCCCCCGTCATCGGCCCAAACGAGGCTCCCGCCGCCGGCGCCGACCGTCGCGATGTCCACCATTGGTGTCCGGATCGGCAGGCCGTCGATCTTCGCCTCGTGCGAAAGCTGCGGCTCACCGTCGACCACGAGGCACACATCCGCGCTTGTGCCGCCGATATCGAGCGTGACGAGGTTGTGCACACCGGACAGGCCCGCTTGCCGGACCGCGCCTGTGACGCCGGCGGCTGGCCCCGATAGAAGCGCCGTGACCGGGTTGCGCCGCATGGCTGTCGCGGGCATTCGCGCGCCGTTCGACTGCATGATGCTGAGATTGCCCGCGAAGCCGCGGGTCGCGAGCACGGCTTCCATGCGCGCCAGATAGGCGGCGATCACGGGTTGAACATAGGCCGCCATCGTGGTCGTCGTCGCGCGCTCGTATTCCCGGTACTCGCGCGAGATGTCGTAGGAGCAGGTGACCTCGAGCGTCGGGTCGATGCTGCGGACAAGTTCGGCCGTCCGCCGCTCGTGATCCGGATTGGCGAACGAGTTCAGGAGACAGATGGCGACCGAGCGATACTCTCCGGCGGCAAGGAACGCCGCCAGGGAGTCCCGGATCCGGTCCGTGTCCAGAGGACGCTCGATCGCCCCGTCGAACAGCGTTCGCTCGGGGATTTCCAGGGTGTCCTCGCGCGAGACCAGCGGCACCGGCTTCCTGTACTGGAGGTCGAAGATCCGGCGGCGTTCCAGACGTTGGATCAGGAGAACATCGCCGAAGCCTTCCGTGACGAGGAAGGCCAGTCGCGCTCCCTTCCGCTCCAGCACGGCGTTGGTTGCCACCGTGGAGCCATGGGCGAGTTCCTTCACGTCGCCGCAGGCAACCGCCGCCCGGTCGAGCGCCGCGAAGACGCCCTCGTCCGGTCGCGCCGGAACGCTCGGAACCTTCACGATCGTCAGGCCGCTCGGACCCGCGGCAACGAGGTCCGTGAACGTACCGCCGATCTCGACGCCTACCCGCATCAACCCCACCTTTCGCTCACGCCGCGCAAGTTATGGACCATAATTTCTTCCGCGTGAACAAACCGCCGGCTTTTTCACATTTCTTTGCTGTAGGCCGGGTGGTCAAGGATCGGGGGTGGGAAGGCCTCATGCCACGATCTTCCTTATGAGGGCGGCTACCGCCTCGATCTCTTCCCGGGGCAGTCGGGCGGATCAAGGTCACGCGCTCGCGACCGCTCTCGGCAGCAATGATGTCCGGATCGGTCCGACCGCCGGCCGCCGCCGGCGGGCATCGCCCGCGGAGAGAGCGGCTCGTCGATTCCAGCCCCAACGCTCACGGCAGGCTTCAAATCGGCCAGCATCGCGCGGGTCACCGGCTTCGGAGCTTCCGCACCGGGAGCGAGCACTTGAGCAAGTCCACAGGGCCCGCCCGCCTTCGCGGAGGAGATGAGTCGGGCCGGTTCCCTGGAGAAGGCGCTTCACAGCCGTGAAAATATGAGCAACAATTACATGAAGCCGATGGGGGATGCGTCATGACGAATGTGCCGAGTCGAGCCCAGGTCGTCATCGTGGGTGGCGGGATCGTGGGATGCAGTGTCGCTTACCACCTCACCCTGCGCGGCTGCACCGACGTGGTCGTCCTCGAACGCAAGAAGCTGACCAGCGGAACCACCTGGCATGCAGCCGGGCTCGTCGGGCAGCTTCGCGCCACCCACAACCTGACCCGGCTCGCCCAGTACACGACCGAACTCTACACGACGCTCGAGCAGGAGACCGGCCAGCCCACCGGCTTCCAGCAGATCGGCTCCCTGGCCGTCGCGACGAACGACGCCCGGATGGAGGAGCTGAAGCGAGGCGCCTCCATGGCCCGCTGCTTCGGCCTTGAGGTCGACGTGCTCAGCGCCGAGCGGGCCCGCGAACTCTGGCCGTTGCTCAACATCGAAGATCTCGTCGGAGCCGTGCACCTTCCCAAGGATGGCCAGACGAATCCGATCGACACCACCCAGGCCCTGGCCAAAGGCGCCCGCAGTCGCGGCGCGCGCATCCTGGAGGATATCAAGGTCGAGCAGATCGTGGTGGAGAACGGACGCGCAGTCGGCGTCCGCACCGCCGGGGGAGACATTCGCGCCGATGTCGTCGTGAACTGCGCCGGCATGTGGGCGCGCGAACTCGGCGCGCGAGCAGGAACGGCCGTTCCTCTCCATGCCGCCGAACACTTCTACATCGTGACCGAGCCGATGGCCGGACTTGGGCGCCACCTTCCGGTTTTGCGGGACGCAGACGGGTGCACGTACTTCAAGGAAGATGCCGGAAAGCTGCTCGTCGGCTGGTTCGAGCCGGTCGCCAAGCCGTGGGGGATGGACGGTATCCCGGACAGCTTCTCGTTCGACACGCTTCCAGACGACCTCGAGCACATCGAGCCACTTCTCGATGCCGCGATCCGTCGTGTTCCCGCGCTCGGCGATGCGGGCATCCAATTGTTCTTCAACGGCCCGGAGAGCTTCACGCCGGACGATCGCTACCTGCTCGGGGAAACGGCAGAGGTGGAGGGCCTCTTCGTGGCAGCCGGCTTCAACTCGATCGGGATCCAGTCGGCCGGAGGCGCCGGCAAGGTGCTGTCCGACTGGATCGCCGACGGACATCCCCCCATGGACCTGTGGGACGTCGACATTCGCCGGATGATGCCCTTCCAGCGCAACAAGACCTACCTGCGCGACCGAACGGTGGAGGGCCTCGGCCTTCTTTACGCGATGCACTGGCCCTTTCGTCAGCCCGAGACTGCCCGGGGCGTGCGCCGCTCCAGCCTGCATGATCGGCTGAAGGCCGCCGGCGCCTGTTTCGGCGAGGTTGCCGGCTGGGAGCGGCCGAACTGGTACGCTCCGGAGGGCGAGGCGGCCGAATACCGCTACAGCTACGGTCGGCAGAACTGGTTCGACTACTCGGCGGCGGAGCATCGCACCGTGCGCGAAGCTGTCGGCCTGTTCGACCAGTCCTCCTTCGCCAAGTACGTCGTCGAGGGGCCGGACGCAGAAAAGGTGCTGAACCGCATCTGCGCGAACGACGTCGCCGTACCGGTCGGCAAAATTGTTTACACGCAGTGGCTGAACGAGCGCGGCGGCATCGAGGCGGACCTTACCGTCACACGCGAGGCGGACGACCGCTACCTCGTCGTGACCGCGGCGGCGACCCAGACGCGCGACCTCGCTTGGCTGAAGCGGAACATCCCCGCCGAGGCCCGCGTCGTCGCCTACGACGTGACATCCGCCCATGCGGTGCTCGGCGTCATGGGCCCGCGTGCCCGAGACCTCCTCGGACCCCTCGCGGATGCCGACCTGTCCAACGAGGCCTTCCCCTTCGCCACCTCGCAGATCATCGACCTAGGCTACGCCCGTATCCGCGCCAGCCGCATCACCTATGTGGGGGAACTCGGCTGGGAGCTCTACATCCCGACCGAGTTCGCCCAGGGGGTCTACGACCGCATCGCGTCGGCCGGCGAGGCGCATGGCCTTAAACTGGCCGGCTACCACGCGATGAACTCGCTCCGCATGGAGAAGGGCTACAGGCATTGGGGGCATGACATCACGGACGAGGACACGCCGCTCGAGGCTGGCCTCGGCTTCGCCGTCGCCATGAACAAGCCGGGAGAGTTCATCGGCCGCGAAGCCCTGCTTCGTCAAAAGGAACGCGGCCTGACCCGGCGCCTCGTCCAGTTCTCGCTCGATGATCCGGAGCCGCTACTCTACCATAACGAGCCGATCCTCCGAGACGGGACAATCGTGGGACGGGTGACCTCCGGCATGTTCGGTCATACGATCGGACGCTCGATCGGCCTCGGCTATGTGGAGAATCGCGGCGAGGTCGTCACGGCCGACTTCATCAACGGCGGCAGCTTCGAGATCGAGGTCGCCGGCTCTCGGTTCAAGGCGACTGCCTCGCTCAAGCCGTTCTACGATCCAGGGAATCTCCGGGTGAAGGACGTGCGATAGGCGGGGATAGGCCGCCTCCATCGCCTCAAGTCCTCGCCGGCTAAGCGGGCGACGCACGGTCGTCTTCCGCTAGCCGCAAAGGCCGTCCTCGGCCGAGCGAAGACGCTGCCGGTCCGACCCACCGGCTGGCCGTCTCTGGGGGAGCGAGAGGGCACAACGACCCTGCGCGTCATGCGTGTGAGCATCCGCCGTCCGCGCTTGCCTTCTTCGCGGAGCGCGTGAGATGGATCATTCCGGACGGCCATGAGTTTACATCCGACTGCCGAGGGTCGTGTGGACGAGTTGATTCTGCATGATGGCGAAGGGCTGGGAGCCGATGAGGAGTTCATCGGGTCACAGATCCGGGCCCTGCGGCGGATCAAGGGCCTGACCCTCCAGCAGGTCGCGGCGCAGGCGCGCATCTCGGTCGGATATCTGAGCCAGATCGAGCGCAACCGGTCGAAGCTGCCGATCGGCGTCCTCAAGCGGATCTCGAACGTGCTCGGCGTCCAGATGAGCTGGTTCTTCCAGCCGGAGACGATCGGCCCTCCCGAGGAGCGCGACCTGATCGTGCGGGCGGAGCGGCGGCGGAAGATGAGCTTCACCGGGACCGGCATCAAGGAGGAGTTGCTGTCGCCCAATCTGGACGGTCCCTTGGAGCTCCTGCTGAGCATCATCGACCCCGGGGCGGACAGCGATTTCTACAGCCACGACAGCTTCGAGGCCGGCTTCGTGCTGGAGGGAGTTCTCGACCTTTGGATCGGCGACAAGTCGTTTCGGCTCGAAGCCGGTGACAGCTTCTCGTTCAACAGCAACGACCAGCATCGCTGCGCCAACCCTGGCACCGTCGCGACCAAGGTCGTCTGGGTGATCACCCCGCCCCATTACTGACGAAGGTCGTTTAGTCCGGTTACGCGACTTCGGAGCGAAGGCTTCTACGGCCTGAACCTGTGGATGTCGTCACTGCTCAAGGCCTAGCCTTGGAGAGTTCCCCGCAGCCGGTCTGATCGCAGCCCTGCCGCAGGCGCTGCATAGTCTCGCGGTGGATGTCACGCCCTTGTTTACAACGATGAGCAGGGGAACGGCCCCGAGATCGGTGATGGGGGTGAGGTCCTTGAGGGGATCGTTCGTCACGCTCGGTCAGTCCAGGTCGGCCGTTTCGCGCCAGGGGAGCGCCGCCTATCCAAAGGGGAGGCTGTCCGTCTTAGGTCGAGTGCGAAGCCGGTTGTGCCACGCTCGACAGCAACGTACTTCTAAGTAACCTCGCAAAAGACGAGTAGCGGCAGCGGTCAATGGGGAACGCCTTTGAGCTACGCCGGGGAGCCGGTATCGCGCGCGTGCGAGCACGCGAACGCCGTCCCACCGCGCGATCGATGGCGGGCTCTCAACGCCATCGCGTCTGAAACAGCGACGGCCTTCGCGACAATCCGACAGCTCGATCGGGAGCGCGACGCCTTCCTGGTCAGGACCCGCAAGGCAGATTTCAGGGAAGGCGCTGCGGCGGTTCTGGCGAAGCGCGCGCCGCGATTTCAAGGTTGCTGACATGAGGGTCGCCGCCGCCGGTGCGATCCTGCAGGTCGAGGGCGTCAGCCTGAGCTTCGGCGGACTACGCGCGCTGTCGGAGGTCTCGTTCGAGGTGCCGGAAGGCTCGATCACGGCCGTGATCGGTCCGAACGGCGCGGGCAAGACCTCGCTGTTCAACACCATTTCAGGCTTCTACCGCCCGCAATCGGGCACGATCCGGTTCGCCGGCGAAAGCCTCGACGGGGTCTCGGCGCCGCAGCGCGCAGCCCTCGGCCTCGCTAGGACATTCCAGAACATCGCCCTTTTCCGGGGCATGACGGTCCTCGACAACATCAAGCTCGGCCGCCACGCGCATCTCAAGACCAACCTTCTGGACGCGCTCTTCTATTGGGGACGCGCACAGCGCGAGGAGATGGAGCTGCGCGCCGAGGTCGAGGAGCGCATCATCGATTTCCTCGAGATCCAGCACATCCGCCACGCATCCGTCGGTACGCTATCCTACGGCCTGCAGAAGCGCGTCGAGCTCGCGCGCGCCCTCGCCATGCGTCCGCGGATCCTGATGCTCGACGAGCCGGTCGCAGGCATGAACCGCGAGGAGACCGAGGACATGGCCCGGTTCATCCTCGACGTAAAGGAGGAGTGGGGCGTCACCATCCTCATGGTCGAGCACGACATGGGGATGGTGATGGACATCTCCGACCACGTCGTCGTGCTGAATTTCGGCCAGGTCATCGCCTCCGGCGAGCCACGGGCCGTGCAGCGCGACGACGCCGTGATCGCGGCCTATCTCGGCTCGGGCGATGTCGGCCAGCTCGCCCGCCGCATCAGGGCCGAGGCGGCCTGATGGATGCCCTCTTCCTCGCCGAGGTCGTCCTTGCCGGGATCGGGGCTGGAGCTCTCTATGCGCTGACCGGCGTTGCCTTTGTGCTGATCTACAAGGCGACCCGGGTGGTCAATCTCGCGATCGGCGAAATCCTGATGCTCGGCGGCTACGCATTTCTCGGCTTCGCGGCCGGGCTCGGCCTGCCGCCTCTCGTCGCCCTCGCCCTCGCCGTGGCGGCGGGTGCTCTCTTCGGCTGGGTGGTCGAGCGCACGCTGATCCGCCCGATGCTGGGCGAGAGTCCGATTTCCGTCTTCATGGTCACCATCGGGCTCGGCTCGATCCTGGTCGGCGCGGTGCAACTCGGATGGGGCGCCGACCCCCTCCGTCTGCCGGAATTCATGCCGGCGACGCCGGTCTTCATCGGAGAGGCCTATCTGGCTCCCAAGGTCGCCATCGGTTTCGCCGCGGCGGCGGTGGTAATCGGGGCCTTCCTGGCGCTGTTCCGGTATTCGCGCAGCGGCGTCGCCCTGAAGGCGACGGCCGGCGATCAGGGCGCGGCCTATTCGGTCGGCATCGACGTGCCGCGGGTGTTCTCGGTCGCCTGGGTCCTCGCCTGTGCCACGGCGGCCGGTGCCGGCGTGCTTGTCGGAGCTATCGGCGGCATCTCGCCGACCATGGGCGTCTTCGGGCTTTCCGTCCTGGTGGTGGTGATCATCGGCGGGCTCGACTCGGTGGCGGGCGCGCTCGTCGGCGGGTTGCTGATCGGCCTGCTGGAGGCTCTCGCCGGCGCCTTTCTGGGCGGCGAGTACAAGCTCGTCGTCACCTTCGCGCTCCTGCTCGTGCTGCTGATGGTCCGTCCGTACGGGCTATTCGGCACGCATGAGATCGAGAGGCTCTGACGCCATGCGCATCGGCACGCTCAAGACGAGCTACGCGGCCGACGAGGCCTTGTTCGACACGCGGCTGCAGCGCACGCTCCTCGTCGCGCTCGGGACGGTGGCCTTCCTGTTTCCGTTCGTGGCCAGTCCCTACTGGCTGTTCCTGGCCTGCCTGTGCGCGATCAACGTGGCCAGCGCCACCGGGCTGAACCTGCTCACCGGCTATACCGGGCTGGTCAGCCTCGGGCAGGCGGCGTTCATGAGCGTCGGCGCCTACACGGTCGCGGTGCTCGAGATCCACCTGGGCACGCCCTTTCTCATCAACCTGCTGGTCGGGGCGTTCCTCGCGGCCGCGATCGGCGTCCTTGTCGGGGTGCCGAGCCTCCGAGTGAAGGGCCTCTACCTCGCCATCGCCACGATCGCCGCCTCGGTGATCCTGCACTTCCTGTTCTCGCACTGGACGCTGACCGGCGAGGCGCGCGGATTGTCTATGCCGCCGGCCCGCCTGTTCGGCCTCGCCATCGACCAGCCCTTCAGCCTCTACTGGCTCATCATGCCGGTCACCTGCCTGATGGTGCTCGGCGCCGCGAACCTCTTGCGGACGCGGATCGGGCGAGCCTTCATCGCCATCCGCGATCGCGACATCTCGGCCGAGGTTCTGGGCATCCCGCTCCTACGCTACAAGCTGATGAGCTTCGCCATCTCGTCGTTCTATGCCGGGCTCGCCGGAGGGCTTTGGGCCTATTTCTTCCGGGTCGTGACCCCGGAGAGCTTCCCGCTGGTCAACTCGATCTTCTATCTCGCGGCCATCATCGTCGGCGGCATGGGGACGATCCTCGGCGGGATTCTCGGCGCCGTCTTCATGACGCTGGTACCGGAGCTGCTGAAGTTCGGAGCCAATTGGCTCACTCCGATCTACCCTGATGCGCTCGCCGTCCTGGCCCCGGTCCGGACCGTCGTCTTCGGCGCGCTCATCGTCGGCTTTCTGATCTTCGAGCCGCGCGGACTCGTCGAGGTTTGGGCGCGGATCAGGCGCTTCTTCCATCTCTGGCCATTCCGGACCTGAGGCACGCAAACGAACCGCAAATCGAAGGCCGCCGGAGAGGGGCCGTAGCGAGAGGGAGGAGAAAATGACCACGTCCAGACTGAATCGACGCGAGATGATGGCCGGGTCCGCGGCGCTCGCCGGACTGGGACTGGCCGGAGGCCAGGTCGTCGCCCAGGACGGCAACCAGATCGTCCTCGGCGCTTCCGTCCCGTTGACCGGCGTCTTCGCATTCGCGGGCGTCGGCATCCATGCGGGCATCCAGGACTATCTCAAGATCCTCAACGACAGTGGCGGGATCAAGGGCCGGACGATCAAGTACGTGGCGGAGGATACCGGGTATAAGGTGGACGCCTCGGTCGCAGCCTTCAACAAGATCACGAGCCAGGAGAAGGTGGCGCTCTACTACGCTGACTCTACGGGCTTCGCGAAGACGATCAACCCCGAACTCGACCGGCGCGGCAGCATGATGATGGGCGGCGCTTCGTTCGCCACCGAGCTGAACGATCCGAAGAAGTACCCGCTCCAGTTCATCGCGGGCCCCGATTACACTGAGATGTTCGGCATTCTCCTGCGTTACATCGTCAAGGAGAAACCGGGCGCACGTGTCGCCTTTGTCTATTCCGACACGGAATTCGGGCGTGATCCGATCGCGCAGGGCGAAGCCATCGCAAAGGATCTCAAGCTTTCCGTCGTCGAGAAGATCGTCACACCTCCCGGCAGCGTCGACGTCTCGACCGAGGTCCTGAAGCTGCGCCGCGCCAATCCGGACTTCACCATCTTTCACGGCTATGTGCTGGCCCCGATCCCGGAGTTCATCACGCAGGCCAAGCAGATGGGCATGCGCTCGAACTTCATGGGCACGTTCTGGACCATGGACAACTCAACCGTGCAGCGCATGGGCGAGGCTGCCGACGGATTCCTGGGCGTCATGCCGTACAGGTACTACTACGACAAGGAAGGGTCGGCCCCGTTGCTGGAGAAGATCCGGCAGATGCGGCCGGAGTACCAATCCACCGGCTACCTGCAGGGCTTCGTGACAGCCATGCTCATGGCAGAAGCGATCAAGCGCACGGTTGAGGCCGGAAAGGAACTGACCGGCGCCAATATCAAGGCCGGGCTGAACAGCATCAAGGATTTCGACACGGGCGGGTTGTTCGGCGTGCCTATCTCGATCCCCGGCAACTCGGTGCCGGTCGGGCGCATCTATCGCTTCGATGCCAAAGCCAAGCAGATGCTGCCGGCTTCGGACTGGATAAAGCTCTGACGCCGGCCAGTTCAGCGGGGGCTCGCATGGCGGGTGCAGCGGTGCTCGACGTGAACAACGTCGAGGTCGTCTACAACAGGACGGTGCAGGTGCTGCGCGGGCTCTCTCTGCGGGTGCCGCAGGGTCAGATCGTGGCCCTGCTCGGGTCGAACGGCGCGGGCAAGTCGACGCTGCTCAAGGCCGTGTCCAACCTGCTCGCGCTCGAGGACGGAGCCGTCACGGCCGGCGCGATCAGCTTCCAGGGTGAGGACGTCGCGAGCCTCGCCCCGCATAGCCTGGTTCGGCGCGGCCTCTTCCACGTCATGGAGGGGCGCCGGATCTTCGAGGACCTGACCGTCGAGGAGAACCTGACGGCCGCGACCTTCGCACTGTCAGGCAGGCCTGCCAGCACGCCCGATTTCGAGATGGTGTACGACTACTTCCCTCGGTTGCGGGACCGGCGGAAGGGCCTCGCCGGCTATCTGTCGGGCGGCGAGCAGCAGATGCTGGCGATCGGGCGCGCGCTGATCGCAAAACCCTCCCTCATTCTGCTCGACGAGCCGTCGCTCGGGCTCGCCCCCATGCTCGTGGAGGAGATTTTCGCGATCATCGCCCGCATCAATGCCGAGCAGAAGGTATCGATGCTGCTGGTCGAGCAGAATGCGGCCGTAGCCTTCGCGGTCTCGCATTACGGCTACATCCTGGAGACGGGGAAGGTCGTGATCGACGGGCCGGTCGAGCGCTTGGTGCGCGACCAGGACGTGCGCGAGTTCTATCTCGGCGTAGGCGGGACCGGGAGCGCGCGGAGCTACCGCGACGTCAAGCACTACAAGCGCCGCAAGCGTTGGCTGTCGTGAGCGGGCGGGCCATGATCTCCCTCCCGGACCTCACCCTGCCGCAGATGCTCCGCCAGAACGCCAGGACCATGCCCGACAGGCTGGCCTTGCGGCAGAAGGATTTCGGGCTCTGGCAGCCCGTCACCTGGGCCGAATACGACGAACGCGCCCGCCATTTCGGCCTCGGGCTTCTGGCCATCGGCCTGTCCGAGCGGGGCCATGTCGGTATCCTGTCGGAAAACCGCGTCGAATGGGTCGTAGCGCAACTCGGCGCCTCCATGGTCCGCGGCGTCGCCATCGGAGTGTACCCGACGAGCCCCGCAAACGAGGTGGCCTATGTTCTCGGGCACGGCCAGGCGCAGATCGTCGTCTGCGAGGACCAGGAACAGACCGACAAGGTGCTGGAGCGGATCGACGAGTTGCCGCGCCTGAAGCGGATCGTCGTGATCGACCCCAAGGGCCTCAGACACTACCAGAGCCCGCTTCTGGTCTCCTTCGCGGAGGTGATGTCCCTCGGGGCCACGAAGGAGAGGGAGTGCCACGACCTGATCGAGGCCTGCCTCGCCGGGCAGAGTCAGGCCGATATCGGCCTGATGGTCTACACCTCCGGATCCACGGGCAAGCCCAAGGGCGCGATGGTGAGCTACCGCAACATGCGGGCGCAGGCCGCGGGCGCCATCGACCGGCTCGGCATCGACCCCGCCAGCACGAACCTCTCCTACCTGCCGCTCTGCCACGTCGCCGAGCAGATGCTGACGACGATGGCTCCGATCTACGCGGGATCCTGCGTCTCCTTCGGCGAGTCCCTCCGAACGGTGCAGGAGGATCTCCGCGAGGTCGCCCCAACTCTGTTTCTCGGCGTGCCGCGAATCTGGGAAAAGCTGTACGCCGCCATTCACATCAAGCTGATGGAGGCCGGCGGCTGGCGCCGGCGGCTGTTCGAAGCGGGTCTTGCGGCCTGCAGCGGTTTCGCCTGCAAGCCTCATGCGCAACGTAGCCTGCGCGAGAAGGCGATCTTCGCGTTCTATTATCTTGTCGTCTTCCGCGCATTGCAGAACTTCATTGGCCTGCGGAGGACAAAGGTCGCGCTCACCGGCGCCGCCCCGATCCCGCCGCGGATCGTCAGCTTTTTTCGCACCATCGGCGTGCCCCTGATCGAGGTATACGGGCTGACGGAATCCTCCGGCATGGCAACAGCGCAGCGCGTGGACGCGATGCTGCCCGGGGCGGTCGGCGAGCCGGTCGCCGGAGCCGAAGTAAGGCTGGCAGAGGACGGCGAGTTGCTCGTGCGGGGCGACATCGTGTTCGAGGGCTATTTCAACAACCCCGAGGCGACGAGCGCCGTCCTGCGCGACGGCTGGCTGCATACCGGCGATGTCGCTGTACTGCAGGAGGGGCAGGTCAAGATCGTCGACCGACTGAAGGACATCATGATCACGGCCGGGGGCAAGAACCTCAGCCCCTCCGAAATCGAAAACACGGTCAAGGGCAGCGCCTTCATCAAGGAGTGCATCGTCGTGGCAGACGGCCGGAAATACGCCTCCGCGCTCATTCAGATCGATGCCGAGACCGTCGGGAAATGGGCCGAGGAGAACCGCATCGCGTTCACCCACTTTCGAAGCCTCGCTGAGCATCCGCGGGTCAGGGAACTCGTCGCGACCGAGATTGACCAGGCCAATGCCCAGCTCGCGCCGGTCGCCCAACTGAAGCGGTTTCACCTGCTGCAGAAAGAGCTCGACCACGACGACGACGAGGTCACCGCCACCATGAAGGTTCGCCGCGCGAACATCGCCAAGAAATACGCGACCGAGATCGAGGCGCTCTACAGCACGGAACGCCAGGGCGAGCCAGCCTGAAAGCCAGCATGTCGACGGCGCGCTGTCGGGGAGGATCAGCTACCGCTACAAACGCCCCAAGGAGCTGCGCGCACCCTCGAGCGGTGCACCGACAAGCGCTTCCGCGCCCTTGTGGAAGTCGGGATCGCGAACGGTTCGATCCGAGCGCGCGATCCCGGGATGCCAGCCTTCGGGGCCGCACGTGCGCTGGGTCGGATCGCGCGCTGGTACGACCCAGAAGGCCGCTCTCCTAGGAGAGCCTCAGGGCTTGGCTGCGGTCTTGCAGCGGCTCTCGGCGAGAGTGGGATACGCCTCGTTGCCGTCCACCTTCCGGACGAGCTTGAGGATGTCCCACTTGCTCTTCGACTCGGCTGGCGACTTCACCTCCATGAGGAACATATCATGCACCATGGCGCCATCCTCGCGCAGGCGGCCGTTCTGCGTGAAGGCGTCCTTCACCGGGTTGGCGCGCATCCAGGCGAAGACCTGGTCGGGGGCGGTCGAGCCCGTCGCCTCGATGGCTTTGAGGTAGTGCCGGACGGCCGAGTACACGCCGGCGTGGATCATGTTCGGCATGGCGTTCCGGCGCTCGAAGAAGCGCTTCGAGAATGCGCGCGTGTCGTCGTTCAGATCCCAGTAGAAGGCCGTTGTCAGGTTGAGGCCCTTCGCGGTCTCCAGGCCCATCGAGACGACGTCGCTGTCGAACATGAGAAGCGCAGCGGCCTTCTGGCCCCCGGCCAGTAGCCCGAACTCGCCGGCGCCCTTCACCGCGTTGCGCAGATCCGGGCCGACATTCGCAAGCCCGATCACCTGCGCCTTGCTCGATTGCGCCTGGACGAGGAACGCCGAGAGGTCGCTCGCATTCATCGGATGCCGGACAGCACCCGCAACCTGTCCGCCGGCGCTTTTCACGACCCGCGCAGCGGCCTCCTCGAGCGAATGGCCGAAGGCGTAGTCGGACGTGAGGAAGAACCAGTTCTTGCCGCCCCCTGCCACCACGGCGCTCGCCGTTCCGCGCGCGAGCGTATTCGTATCGTAGCTCCATTGCGCGCTGTAGGGTGCGCAATCCTCGTTGCTCAGCCGGTCCGTGCCGGGGCCCGAGAACAGGACCACCTTGTTACGCTCCCGTGCGATGCTCTGCACCGCCAGCGCGATGGAGGAGACCGGCACGTCCGCGATGGCATCGACGCCGTCGAGGTCGTACCAGCGCCGTGCGATCTGCGAGCCGATATCCGGCTTGTTCTGGTGGTCGCCCACTAGGATCTCGACCGGACGTCCGCCAACGGTGCCGCCGGCATCCTCGAGCGCGAGCCTCGCCGCCTCCACGGACCCGGCACCAACGATATCCGAGAACGGTCCGGACATGTCGGTGAGCACGCCGATCTTCAGCGGCGGAGATGCGGACTGCGCAAGGGCTCCCGTCATCAGCCCCACGATGACCGGCATGGCCAGTAGGGCGCTTGTCCCACTCTTCCTCACGTAACCCTCCCTTTGCTGCTTGTTGTCAGAGCCCGCCGGCCACCAGTTCGCGCCCGATGAGCATCTTGCGGATCTCCGTGGTGCCCGCGCCGATCTCGTACAGCTTGGCATCCCGCAGCAGCCGGCCCGCCGGGTAGTCGTTGATGTAGCCGTTGCCCCCGAGGAGCTGGATCGCATCGAGCGCGACCCGCGTTCCGCTCTCGGCCGCGAAAAGGATCGCGCTCGCCGCCTCCTTGCGGACAGGCAGGCCCCTTTCGGCTGCGCGCGCGACCGAATGCAGGTAGGCCCTGCTCGCGTTCAGCAGCGTCATCATCTCGGCGAGCTTTGCTTGGACGAGCTGGAACTCACCTATCGCGCGGCCGAATTGCTTGCGCTCCCGCGCATAGGCGAGGCCGATATCGAGCGCCGCTTGCATCAAGCCTATCGGCGCGCTCGCGGCGACGATGCGCTCGTAGTCGAGCCCCTTCATCAGTACGCGCACGCCGCCGTTCAGCGCGCCGAGCACGTTCTCGGCCGGAACTTCGCAATCCTCGAAGACGAGTTCGCACGTCCCGGACCCGCGCATGCCGAGCTTGTCGAGCGGCTGCGCCTGGCTGAAGCCGGGCGTGCCACGCTCGACGAGGAAAGCCGTGATACCGTTCTTGCCGGCATCGGGATCCGTCTTTGCGTAGACCACATAGACGTCCGCGAAGGCGCCGTTCGTCGTCCACATCTTGGTGCCGTTCAGAACGTAGCGGTCGCCGCGGCGCGTTGCGCCGAGGCGCAAGCTGACGACGTCCGACCCGGCGCCGCTCTCGCTCATGGCGAGTGCCCCGACCTTGGTGCCCGCGATCAGGTCCGGCAGGAAGCGACGCTTCTGCTCGGCCGTCCCGTTCAGCCGGATCTGGTTCACGCAGAGGTTCGAGTGGGCGATGTAGGAGATGCCGACGGAGCCCGAGCGCCGCGAAATCTCCTCGGATACGACCGCATGAGCGAGATAGCCGAGCCCGGCGCCGCCGAATTCCTCCTCGACCGTGATCCCAAACAGCCCGAGCTCACCCATCTCGGGCCAGAGCTCGCGCGGGAAGCGGTCGGCCCGGTCCACCTCGGCCGCGATGGGGGCGATCCGCCGCTCCGCATAGGAGGAGGCCAGTTCGCGCAGGGAGCGAAGATCGTCGTCGAGCTCGTCGAGCACCATCGTCAACGTCCTTGGAAGGCGGGCGCGCGCTTCCCGACGAAGGCCGCGATACCCTCGTATGCATCCGCAGAGTTGACGAGCGAGCGGAAGCCCTCCCGCTCCAGGTCCAACGCTTCGCCGAGATGGAGCGAGCGCGACATCCGGGCGAGCTTGAGCGTCCGCTCCACGGCGAGCGGCGCGTTGCGCACGATCCGCGCCGCGATGCGACGCGCGGTGTCGAGGAGTTCCGCCCCGGGCACGACGCGGCTGACGAGCCCGACGCGGAGGGCCGTCTCGGCGTCGATCGGGTCTCCGGTCAGCAGCATCTCGCTCGCGAGCGCCGGCGAGATGAAGCGCGGCAGCCTGCTCACGCCCCCTCCCCCGGCGAGGACCCCGAGTTGCACCTCCGGCAGGCCTAGACGGGCATTCTCGCTCGCGATGCGGATATCGCAGGCGAGCGCTATCTCGAGCCCGCCGCCGAAGGCGAAGCCATTGACGGCCGCGATGATCGGCTTGCGGGTCGGCGGAACACGGGTCATGCCGCAGAACGTTCCGTCGTCGCGGTTCGCGAGCGCCTGATCACGCAGGGCCGGCAGCATCGTGCCGATCTCCGCGCCGACGCAGAACGCCCTCTCTCCCGCCCCGGTCAGAATGGCGCAGCGGATCCCCTCGTCCCGCTCCACCTCGGCCCAGGCGGCCCGGAGCGCGTCATTCGTCTCCGGATCGATCGCGTTGAGACGATCCGGCCGGTTGATCCGGACAACGGCGATCCCGTCCTGCCCGCGCTCCAGATCGACGCTCACGCGCTCTCTCCGGAATGGATCTGGGCGCGCAGCTCGCGCTTCAGGATCTTCCCCAGATAGTTCTTGGGCAGCTCGTCATAGGACATGAAGCGCACGGCTTTCGGGGTCTGGTACCCCCCAAGGCTCGTCCGGGCGAAGGAGATCAGGTCCTCCGCGCTCGCCTGCTTACCATCGTGGAGCGTGACCACGGCCGTGACCATCTCGCCCCAATGGTCGTCGGGAAGGCCGATCACGGCGACCTCCCGGACGGCCGGATGCTTCGCCATGACGTACTCGACTTCCTGCGAGTAGACGTTTAGGCCGCCGGTCTTGATCATGTCCTTGGAGCGGTCGTGGAAGGTCACGAAGCCGCCCTCGTCCATGACGCCGAGATCTCCCGTCAACAACCAGCCGTCATGGAAGACCTTTCGGGTCTCCTCCGGGCGATTGTAATAGCCGCTCATCACGGCCGGGCCGCGCACGGCGAGTTCGCCGAGTTCGCCGGGCGCCGCGTCCGTCCGGTCCTCGCGCAGGATGCGCAATTCGCAATTGCGCACTGCCCGGCCGATCGAGCCGGGCGCACGGTCGTAATCCTCCGGCTGCAGGCAGGTGACGATCGGCCCGGCCTCCGTGAGCCCGTACTCGTAGTAGATGCCGAGGCCGGGGCTCAGTGCCTCCATCTCCTCCCGCTCGTGGCGCGGCAGGATTCCGGCGCCGGAATACCACCGCTTGAAGCTCGACCAGTCGGCCCGATCCGCGCCCGGATGCTTCACGATCTGGCGCGCCATCGTGGGCGGCGTGAAGCTGTTGGTGGCGCGCTCCCGCTGCATGGCCTCGATCCAAGCGCCGGCGGAGAACTCGCGCAAGATGACCGAGGTCGCTCCCAAGTAGAGATGCGGCAGGAACCAGGTATTCAGCGCCGCCGAATGGTGAAGGGCCGTCGCGAGCAGGGTCGTGTCCCACTCCGTCATCCGGGTGTCGATGATCTCGTTGACGGCGTTCCAGAAGAGGTTCGCGTGCGACAGGAGCACACCCTTGGAGACGCCCGTCGTGCCGCCGGTGAACAGGATGACGCCGCCCTGGTCGGGCGAAACGCTGCGATCAGCCTTCCGCCCCTGAAAGGGATGCGCCAGCTCGTCCTGAGAATCGCGCTCGAGCGAAAGGATCTCGGGCAGTCCCGATTCCGAGCTCATCAATGCGCGGCCGGCCTCGTCCGCAAAGAGCAGCGACACGCCGACATCCCGCATCATCGCACCGAGCCGGTCGGGCGTTTCGCGGTAGTTGAGGGCGCTCGCGAGCGCTCCCGCCTTCGCGATCGCGAGAAAGGCTTTCGCCCACTCGGCGGATGCCCCGGCCAGGATGCCCACCCGATCGCCCGGCTGCACGCCACGCGCCACGAGGGCTGCCGCCAACGCGTCGGTCTCGGCGTCCAACTCCGCGTAGGTCAAGCGGATCCCGCCGTCCACGAGGGCAAGCTTTTGCGGGAAACGCCGTGCGTTATGCGCGACGAACGCACCAACCGCTTGCATCCCATCCTCCCAATTAATCGGACAGCTGACCGTTTTTTTCTGGTTATCCGGGTTCAAGCCCGTCGGCAAGCCGTCTATGGATCGACAGACCTCATCGGCGGCCCGAGCGCGGGACCGCTCCGGACGCGAAACATCACGGGAGAGACATGGTCACCCAGGAAGTCGTCCCGGCGAGCGCCGGCACATCGAGCTGCGTGTCTGTCCAGACGGATTTCCGTGGCGTCGCCACGGTGACGTTAAACCGTCCGGAAGTGCGCAACGCCTGGAACCCCGCCCTGATAGCGGAGCTGACCGCCACCTTCCTCCGGCTCGCAGAGGATGATTCAGTCCGCGTCGCCGTGATCACGGGATCTGGGACGGCCTTCAGCGCAGGCGGAGACCTTGGCTGGATGCGAGGTCTTCTTGAGGCATCGGAAGACGACCGCCGACGTGACGCGGACAAGGTCGCGGCCCTCCTCGATGCGCTGGACCTGTTTCCGAAGCCGCTCGTCGCCCGGGTGAATGGTGCCGCCTTTGGCGGCGGGTTGGGGCTCGTCTGCACGGCAGACGTCGCAATCGCGAGCGAGCCTGCCCGGTTCGGCCTGACGGAGGTCCGGGTCGGCATCATCCCGGCCGTGATCTCGCCTTTCGTCGTTCGCCGACTGGGCCTTGGCACGGTCCGCGGCCATCTGCTCGGCGGCGCGGCGATCTCGGCCGAGACGGCCCGCGCTATCGGGCTCGTTCGAGAGGTCGTGCCCGCCGCCGCCCTCGATGAAGCCGTTCTGGCGGTTGTCGACGAATTTCTTTCGTCCGGGCCCGAAGCCCTCCGCCGCACCAAGGCCCTGCTCCGGGAAGTGAGCGCCTGTGGTCCGGAACAGGCAAAAGCGCGGGCGATCGAGGCGCTGATGGACGTCTGGCGAGGCGACGAAGCCCGCGACGGCCTGACGGCCTTTCTGGAGAAGCGCCGCGCTCCATGGGTCCAGGCCTGACCCGTTTCACGACGGGAGCTTGCGGCCTGGCGTGCCGAGTTGTCTAGGATTCCGCGAGCCCCCCCGAAGAGACCACAGCCAGTTCCATGACGAGAACGACCGGATCCAGCGGAGCGAAGACGCTCGAGGCAATCAAGCGCGCAGGCGTAAAGCGCATTTACGAGCACGGCTTCGAGGCCATGAAGCTGCGCGATCTTGCGGCCGATGTCGGGATCCAGCCGGGGTCGCTCTACAATTACATCACGCAAAAGGAGGAGTTCCTCTTCACCCTCATCCGGGAGATCATGGAAGAACTCCACGCCGGCTTGCGGGCGACACTCGAGGGAGCGGACGGACCCCTCGATGCGCTGGAACGCTTCGTCGACTTCCATATTCGGTGGCACACTGCCCGGAGGCGGGAGGTCTTCATCGGGAACATGGAGCTGCGGAGCCTTTCGCAGCCGCATTACCGGGAGATTGTGGAGCTCCGGCAGCTCTACGAGGGCGAGCTTCGCAGCATCCTGGAGGACGGAAACCGGCGCGGCGTCTGGAGCGTCGACGAGCCCCAGATTACGACCTTCGCGATCATCGCCATGCTGACGGGCGTCTGCACCTGGTACCGCCCGCGCGGGCGGCTTTCGCAGGACCAACTGGTGGCGCATTACCGGAGCCTCGTCCTGAGCACCGTCGCCCTCCGACCCGCCTGAAACAGCTCCGCGGACACCTGCCGATCCGCAATTAAACGGACGGTCGACCGCTTGTTTATTGCGGCCGTTGTCGCTACAGGAAGAGCCTGCTCGACGCGCTCGGGCAGGCGGTTTCGAGAGTGGCCACGCGCCATGGCGCACAGGCCACCAGCCCCGTCGGGAGGAGAAGGATGCTGTTCCGGAAGCCATTGGCCTTCAGCAACGCGGTCGCGACGACTTTCAGCGGCATCGAGACTGCACCACTGGGCGAGATCAGGCTGCTGCAAGAGGCGCGGCTCCGGCGCCAGATGGACTACCTTGCCGAGCGCTCGGTCTTCTACCGCAGGCGCTTCGCCGAATGGGGCATCTCGCCTGGATCCATCAGGTCCGTCGAAGACCTTGCGAGCATCCCCTTCACCTACAAGCAGGACCTGCGCGACAGCCTGGCTGCAGCACCGCCGCTGGGTGAGCATCTTGCGGCGCCGATCGAGGACGTCGTGCAGATCCAGGCCTCGTCCGGCACGACGGGCAGTCCTTCCTATGTCGGCCTGACCGAGAACGACGTCCTGGCTTGGCAGGAGATGACCGCGCGGGGCCTCTTCGCGTGCGGCATGCGCCCGGGCGATACGGTCCTGCACGGCTTCTCGATGAGCAAGGGCTTCGTCGGCGGCATCCCGATCTTCCAGGCGATCCAATACCTGGGAGCGCGTGACGTCCCGATCGGGGCGGATGGTGGGGTCGACCGGCTCCTGATCGCGGCGCGCGACCTGCGCCCGCGCTGCATCGTCGGCACACCCAACTTCCTGCTCTTCCTGGCCGAAGCCGCCCCTGACATCATCGGCATGGAGGCCGCGGAGCTCGGCGTCGAGCGCCTGATCGTCGGCGGTGAGCCGGGCGGCGGCATCCCGGCCATCCGCGAGGCGATCGAGGCGCGTTGGAACGCGACCTGCTGCGAGCTCATGGGCGGCACCGACCTCGGCTGCACGTACTGGGCCGAGACGGATTCGCATCTCGGCATGTACATGGTGGGGCCCGAGCACATCCTAGTAGAGCTGATCGATCCGGAGAACGGGGCCGTGCTCGGCTGGGAGGAAGGCCAGACGGGCGAGCTCGTCTACACGGCGCTTGGCCGAGAGGCGTCGCCGGTCCTCCGCTTCCGCAGCGGCGACCACGTGAGGGTGACGGCGACGACCTCGCCCGACGGCCGGACCGCGCCGGCCATCCGCTGCTTCGGCCGCACGGACGACATGCTGATCGTCCGAGGCGTGAACCTCTTCCCGTCGGCCATCCAGCACATCGTCGCCTCCATGCCGGAGACGAACGGCGTGATGCGCATCGTCGCCGATTTCGCGGGCCACACCACGCAGGAGAACCTCAAGGTGCTGGTCGAGCGCGCAACGGGCCGCTCGGCCGAGCAGGATGGCGAGCTGAAGCGCGAGGTGGAGAGCCGCATCCGCAACGCGCTCGCCGTGAAGGCGGATGTGAGGATCGTTCCCGCCGACTTCTTCGAGAAGCCGGGCGCCCGGAAGGTCTCGCTCACCTTGCGCGAGATGCCGGCCATCCCGAACCCTTCCGCGAGCCGCTGAGCCGACCATGCAGACACAGGAACCGGCCGCTCCCTCGAGCGATGCCGAGCGCAACCGGCGGGACTACCTCGAGCTCGTCCAGGAGCTCTACGCGAAGCGCCGCTCCGCGCGCATCGGCGGCCCGGAGAGCGCGCGCAAGAAGCATGTCGGGCGCGGCAAGCTGCTCGTCCGCGAGCGGATCGACGCGCTGATCGATCCGGGCTCGCCCTTTCTCGAACTCGCGGACCTCGCAGGCGACGGCCTGTACGAAGGCGTGGCGCCGGGTGCCGGGCTGGTCACGGG
>JAFAEL010000197.1 GCA_023423995.1 Pseudomonadota bacterium
TGGACCGGCGCAGGGTTGGACGAAGCCGAGCCCGCATCGTCCGACTTCTTGCGGCCGCGGCCCTTGATGACCTTCGCGGCCGCTTCGGCGACGACGCCGCCGACCGTGCTCACCGCAACCTGGGCGACCTCGCGGGCGAGATCCTTCGCACCGCCCGCAGCGCCGGTCGCCGCGCCGGCCCCGGAGCTAGCGGCAGCCGCGCCGGTCTCGACGAACTTCGCGCCGGCATTCGCGGCAGCCGCACCGATCTTCGCACCGGCGTTCACGAGGGCGTCGGTAGCGTCCTTACCGGTCTCGGATTTCGCGGCCGCCTTGGTCAGCGACTTCGCGACATAGACGAGAAGCTCCGCCACCATCACGCGGCCGACATCGGTGTTGAGCGCGCCGACGATCTGGCTGCCCATCGACTTCACGAACTGGCTGACTTCGCCGGTCGGAAGGCTGGGCGCCTCGGGTACGGCCCGCGCGGTGGTCTTCGCAACCGAGGATTTGCGGCTGGCTGCAGCCCCGCGCGTCGTGCGCTTGGTCGCCGCCGCAACGGGCTCCGCCACGGTCTCGACGGCGGCCTTCGCTGCGCGTGCAACCCGCGCGACCGGTGCCTCCGCGGGCTTTGGGCTGCGCGCGCTGCTGCGTGCCGCCGTGCTGGCGTTGGAGCGGCGTGACGTGCTCGGAGACGCGCTCCGCTTCGCGCGGGCGGGAGCGGCCGGCGCTTCGGCCGGAGCCGGGGCGGACTCGACGGACTTCTTCGAGCTTGAGCGGGCGCCCCGGGATTTTGCGGCCGTAGCCTTCGTCTCGGTCGTGTTGCTCTCGGCAATTCCATTCGCGGCGGAGGCTGCCGCGGCAGCCTTGCGGCCACGCGCGGGAGCCTTCGTCTCGCCGCTTGTCTTGGTTCTCTTCGCCATGTGGCGGACTCCTGCTCTCAAGCTTGGCCGTTGGTAACAGCGCCCGTTAGGCCAAGGTTCCCAAGCTTTCAAGTATTCAGGACGCAAGAGACTTAATGGTTCCGCTCCGCGAGGATTTTTCGGACCTCTTCCACAAGGTTCTCCTCCGGAATGGAAACCTGAGCGAGGCGTGCTGCGCGGTATTCGGCGTTTGATGCCCCCGCCGCGTCAGCGCGTGCGCGCGCGGCCCCTTCGATGAGATCCTTGATCTGCACTTCGCCGGCGGCCTTCTCGTTCGAGCCCTGGATGACGACGCAGGGCGCACGGCGGCGATCGGCATACTTCATCTGCGCCTTCATGCCGGCGCTGCCTAAGTACAATTCGGCCCGGATATTGGCATTGCGCAGTTCGGCGACCATGCGCTGGTAATCGCCAATACGGTCACGATCCATGACGAGCACGACCACGGGGCCGAGCTGTTCTTCGGCGGTGACGATCGGCGACTTCACGATCTGCAACGCGGAGAGAAGGCGCGAGACGCCGATCGAAAATCCCGTCGCGGGAACCGGCTCGGGACGGAAACGCCCGACGAGTCCATCGTAGCGCCCTCCCCCGGCCACCGAGCCGAAGCGCACGACCTGACCTTCTTCGTTCTTCACCTCGAAGGTAAGTTCCGCCTCGTAGACAGGTCCCGTGTAATATTCGAGCCCGCGGACGACCGAAGGATCGATGATGATGCGGCCGTCATCATAGCCCGATGACTGGACCAGTTCGGCGATGCTGCGCAGCTCGGCGACACCTTCCGCGCCGACATCTGCGCCGACCACCAGATCCGAGAGTTCGCCGAGCGCTGCGTCGAGAAGCTTTCGGCTGTCGGCTGCCGCACCGCGCGTCGTGCGTCCGGACTCGCCCAGCTTCATCCCGACCTCGACGTAGCGCATCACCTTCTCGGACGCGTCCGCCGATAGTCCGGCGCCTTTCGTGAAATCGCCGCTCTCGTCCTTGCGGCCGTCACCGAGCAATTGCCGTACGCCCTCTGGTCCGAGCCGATCGAGCTTGTCGATCGCCCGCAGCACGGTGAGGCGCTGCCCGGCCTTGTCGTCCCCGCCGAGGCCGATCGCCTCGAGCACGCCATCCAGAACCTTCCGGTTGTTGACCTTGATGACGTAGTCGCCGCGCTTGATGCCGACGGCTTCGAGCGTGTCGGCCGCCATCATGCAGATCTCGGCATCGGCGGCGACCGATGCGGAGCCGACGGTGTCGGCGTCGAATTGCATGAACTGCCGGAAGCGGCCCGGGCCGGGCTTCTCGTTCCGAAACACCCAGCCCGCCCGGTAGGTGCGGAAAGGCAGCGTGATGTTCTGCTCGTCGAGCCGCATCGCGACGTGACGCGCGAGCGGCGCGGTGAGGTCGTAGCGCAGGGAGAGCCATTGCTCGTCGTCGTCCTGGAACGAGAACACGCCCTCGTTCGGCCGGTCGAGATCGGGCAGGAACTTGCCCAGCGCCTCCGTGTATTCAACGAAAGGCGTCTCCAGGGCCTCGAACCCGTAGAGTTCGTAGACCTCCCGGATCTTCTCGAGCATCCGGTGCGTGGCGGCGAGATCGGTGGCGGGGCGGTCGGCGAAGCCGCGCGGCAGCCGGGCCTTGAGCCTGTCGGCCTTGGACATGTTAAGCGCTGTCTTGGTTGAGGACTGCGCTTCTCTAGGCCGCGCCGCGCGGTCCGGCAATGTGGCGCCGCGCAGCTTACGATCTACACGAACTCCACCTCGACGTGCTTGTCGCGCTTGGCGACGACGCGAGAGAGGCGGGAAAGATTGTCGGACTCGATCTGCAGCTTGAATTCTTCCGGCAGCCCGGCCGTGCTGATCACGTCGAAGCTCGCGCCGCTGTCCGAGAGGCTGCGCACGGTGCAGTCGATCACCGAGTGCCCCGAATTGAAGGTCACGCGTCCCGCCTTGAACACGCGGCGGCGCTGGTTGGGTGCAGGCGCAGCCTCCGCAGCCTGCCAGGCGACGCAGCGGTTCCGGCCCTCCTCCTTCGCCACATACAGCGCCTCGTCGGCGCGTTTCAGCAATCCATCCAGGTCGGAGACGCTGCGGTCGAGCGAGGCCAGTCCGAAGCTCGCCGTCACGGCGATGTCGCTGAGCGCCGGCGCCGGCAAGCGCTGCTTCGCCAGCCGGCTGCGCAGCTTCTCGGCCACCTTCATGGCCGAGGCCGCGCCGGTATGCGGGAGAAGCACGCCGAATTCCTCGCCGCCGAGCCGCCCCAGGAGGTCCGTCTTGCGCAAGGCGCCACGGCAGGTCTCGGCCACCAAGGCCAGCACGAGGTCGCCGACGACATGGCCGTGCCGGTCGTTGACCGCCTTGAAGTGATCAACGTCCAGCATCAAGCAGCTGATATCCTGCCGGTGGCGGAGCGCGAGCGCGAGCATGCGCCCGCCCTCGTCACGGAAGCCGCGGCGGGACAATGCGCCGGTAAGGGGATCCGTCGTCGCGAGGATCCGCAATTCGAGCTCGTCGATCACGATCCGGGCAAGATCCCTGAGTGCACCGACCTGCTGGGGCGAGAAATCGCGCGGGCGCGTATCCATCGCGCAGATCGTCCCGATGTTCTGGCCATCCGGGGTGCGCAGCGGCGCACCGGCATAGAAGCGGATCTTCGGTCCGCCGACCACGAGGGGAAATTCCCGGAAGCGCGGATCGGCGAGCGTGTCGGGCACCACGAGAGGGGCGGCGGCCGTGATGGTCACGTCGCAGATCGCCTCGACTCGTGGCGCCTCCTCGACCGGCACTCCTAAGCGCGACTTGAACCATTGGCGGTGACCGTCGAGCAGCGCGATGGTCGCGATCGGCACGTCGAACAGCAGCCTCGTGAGCCGCGTGATCCTGTCGAAACTCTCCTCCGCAGGCGTATCGAGCACGTCGTAACGCTCGAGCGCGGCCATCCGCGCATCCTCATCGCCTCTCGCTGAATCCGGCACTCGTATCCTCGCCGCTTCCTCCTGAGATGGTCGGTAAGGAACGCACGAAGCGCCAAAATGACACCCCACGCAGGCCCGTATGGCTAAGCTTTTCTTACCGTGGCGCGCATCGGCGCGGATTTCCGCGCGGCGCTGGCACTTTGAGGCGCTGGCTGCGATCCCGGCACATTCAGGCCGCTTTGCCGCGCCAGGCTGACGTCCCTGATTCAGGAGTTCGCATGAAGCGCATCACACTCGCAGCTGCCATCCTCGGCACGGCCGCCGCCACGGCCGCGATCGCCCAGCCTGCACGCGCACCGGCCGCCAAGCCGCAGACCGCACAGCCGCAACAGCCGGCGCCACCACCGATCTTCCCGTGCCGCACCGAGGCGGAAACCTGCTTCCTGGGCGTCGTGATCGGCTCGCAGGTCGCGGTGATCTACACCAATGTGCAGAAGGCCGAGGGGCTCGATGCCAAGCCCGTGGATCTGCTCGGCCAGGACGGTGCCAAGGTCGATCTCGCGCAGAATGCCGGCCGCGTCGTCATGATTGCCGGAAGCTACGACCCGAATACCGGCATCAAGGGCGAGTTGGTAGAGGTGGCGAGCCCGCTCGCCTCGCTCGTCGTCAAGGCGCAGCTCGGCGGGGGCGATGCCCCTCCCCCGGCGCCACAAGCCTCCTCGAAGCGCCGCTGAAACGAAACAAGCCGGGCGCTGCCCGGCTTGTCTAAAAGCGGGCCCGGCTATGCCGGGCCCCATCGTCGAGCGCGCGTCAGGCGACCGCGCGGATCACCTTGGCGACCTTGTCGGCGATCTCGCCGATCTGGTCCTCGGTGACGATGAGCGGCGGCGAGAGCGCGATCGTGTCGCCCGTGACGCGGAACATCAATCCGTGCTCGTGGAAGCCGCGCTCCATGGCCTCGTAGCCGCGCTGGCCCACCGCATCCGGGCGGGAGGCGAGGTCGATCGCGCCGACCAGGCCGATCGTGCGGATGTCGAGCACGTTCGGCAGGCCCTTCAGCGAGAAGATCGCGTCGGCCCACTTGTCCTCGAGCCCGCGGGCGCGCTCGAAGAGCTTCTCGTCCCGGTACACGTCGAGCGTCGCGAGCGCGGCCGCGCAGGCGAGCGGATGCCCCGAATAGGTGTAGCCGTGGAAGAGCTCGATGACGTGCTCCGGCCCCTTCATGAAGGCCTCGTAGATGCCCTTCCGGACGATCACGCCGGCCATCGGAACGGTCCCTGAGGTCACGCCCTTGGCGAAGGTGATCATGTCCGGCACGACGCCGTAGCGCTCGGCCGCGAAGGCGAAGCCGGTGCGGCCGAAGCCCGTGATGACCTCGTCGAAGATCAGCAGGATGCCGAACTTGTCGCAGATCTGGCGAAGGCGCTTCAGGTAGCCCTTCGGGGGCGGCAAGACGCCCGTGGAGCCGGCCATCGGCTCGACGATCACGGCCGCGATCGTAGAGGCGTCGTGCAGGGCGACGATCCGCTCGAGGTCATCGGCGAGATGCGCGCCCCACTCGGGCTCGCCGCGCGAAAATGCCTGCTCGGAGCGGTTGTAGGTGTGCGGCAGGTGGTCGACCCCGGCCAGCATCGAGCCGAAGACCTTGCGGTTCGCCACGATGCCACCGACGGAGATGCCGCCGAAGCCGACGCCGTGATAGCCGCGCTCGCGGCCGATCAGGCGGCTGCGCTGACCCTGGCCCTGCGTGTGCCAGTACGCGATCGCGATCTTCAGCGCGGTATCCGCCGCCTCCGAGCCGGAATTGCAGAAAAACACCTGGTCGAGGTCGCCCGGGGCGAGCTCGGCGAGGCGGCTCGCCACCGTGAAGCCCTTCGGATGGGCGAACTGGAAGGCCGGGGCGAAGTCGAGCTCGGCCGCCTGCTTCTGGATCGCCTCGACGATCGGCTCCCGGTTGTGGCCGGCATTGACGCACCACAGGCCGGCCGAGCCGTCCATCACCTGCTTTCCGTCGGTGGTGTAGTAGTACATGTCCTTGGCGCGGGCGACGATCCGCGGCCGTGCCTTGAAGGACCGGTTGGCCGTAAACGGAAGCCACCACGATTCGAGATCGTTGGGGTTCGTCACGTCATTTGCGGCCCTGAGGCCCTGGGCAGGGGACATCGCTTCACCTCTTCCGGAGACGGGGCGACCCTAACAGCTTCCCCGCCCGGGACAATGTCCCGCAGGCATGGCGCGTGCGCAATTCGCGTGCGGATTCAGAGAGTCATGGCTTTCGCCTCCAGCCCTGCCTTCGAAAGGGCGGCCACGACCTCGAGCGTATCGCGGTGGGTCATCGCGTGGATGATGCCGGTCGCGGGGTCGAGCCGTACGGTCGCCTCCGGATCGAGCCCACGGATCGCATCCGTCACGGGACCGATGCTAGCCTGATCCCTCACGCCCTCCACGCGCATTTCGATCTCGTGCCGCTCGTCGCTCATTCCGCTGTCTCCCGATCGCCCGGAGGGGCCCCGAGGAGTGAACGCGCGAGGACCGATTCCGGACCGGACTCGGCCGAAAACCCTTTTCGCCGCACCGTTGCAAAACGGACTCTTTACCGTTCCCCCGGCCGTCGCCGATGAAGGTCAAAGGGCACGATTCGGATCGTGATCGGGGGCGGGGTTCGGCGACGGATGGCGGTTAGGGCGGAGCAGGCCGGATGGTCGGTCACGGGTGCGCTCGCCGGCACGCTGGCGCTCGTCTGCGCGGCCGGATTGGCGCTCCACATGACCGACGCTGCGGAGATCGACGCCGCCAGCCTCGCACTCGGGGCCGCGGCGGCAGCCCTCCTTTGCGTCCTGCTCGTGCACAGGCAGGTGAGGCGGAGTCACCTTCAGCACGAGAAGATCTCGGAGGAGTTCGACGCGCTCGCCCAGGCATTGATGCGGGTCGAGGCAGGCCTCGCGGCGCTCGACGGCTCGGGCACCAAGGCCAAATCGACCCTGAACGACGTGGCAGGCGACGTGCACTCGCTCAGCCAGGTCGTCCGCAGCCTCGCCGAAGCCCTGGCCACACAGGAGCGCGAACTCGCCGCGCTGAAGCGCGATGGCGTCCAGCTGAGCTACCGCACGACCCTCCCCCCGCCGATACCGGCGGCAGTGAGCCCCGAAGCGCCGAGCGTGGTCCCATCTTTCATCCCGGCCCAGGAGGCCGCGCAGGCGGCGCTGTCGGAATCGCTCCGTGAGACGGCAAAGCGCAGGCTTCCCACCGATGGCAGCGCGGCCATCCTCGCTGCCGCCGCGCTCGGCGAAATCGATCTGCACGTGCAGCCGGTCGTGAACCTGCCGCAGCGCCGCGACCGGATCTACGAGGTCTATCCCCTGCTCCGCTCGGCGGAAGCCGAGCCCCTGCTCCCCCGGGAATACATGCCGGTCCTCCTGTCCGCCGGCCGGGTATCCGATTTCCAGGCGGGCATCGTTGGGCGGGCTCTGACCCTCGTGCATCGGCTGGCCGAGGCTGCGATCGATGCCCGCGTGAGCGTCCCGGTGTCCCCGGCCGCATTGGCGCAGGACGCCTTCATGCGCCGGATCGAGGCGCTGCTGGACGACAACCAGCCGGCGGGTGGACGCCTCGTGCTCGAGATCGAGCAGGCGGCGCTCGACATCGTTGCGCGCTCGGACGCCTTCCCGCGTCTCCGCCACGCCGGAGTGGGCTTCGCGCTGACCAAGGTCACGGACGAGAACCTCAACCCGCCCGCCCTCGCCCGGCTCGGCATCCGCTATGTCCGGCTGGATGCCGGCCGCATCCTGACCGGGCTGGAGCGCGACGGTCTCGCAGCCGATATCGTCACCCTCACCGGAGCCCTCAGCCGGGCGGGCATCGAGGTGATCGCGGACGAGATCGAGGACGACGGCCTCATCCCGGAGCTTCTCGACATAGGCATTCCTCTCGCGCAGGGCCTCGGCCTCTCGCTGCCGCTGCCGGCCGACGCGGTGCTCGAGCAGCCACGGCGCGGTATACAGAACCCGAAGCCCGTTCCGGCCACGCCTCCCGAAGCACCCAAGCCGGACGGCTCCGGCCCGCCGCAAGGCTCTCTGCGCGACTTCCTGCGACGCGCCGGCTGAACCTGCTGCCCGCGCATTCGCCGCCCAGTTGACTCCCGCCCTGCCCTTCCCTAGCGCCACCCCGTGTCCAGCCCAGCAGAACATCGACGCGCCGAGGCGCGAATGGTCGAGTTCGTCTCGCATTTCGAGACGCTCGCCCCCCGCTACGACCTGATCCTCTGCGACATCTGGGGCGTGCTCCACGATGGCCTGAAGGCGTTCCCGGATGCCGGCGTGACGCTGACGCGCTTTCGACAGGGCGGCGGACGCGTGGTGCTCGTCTCCAATGCGCCTCGCCCAGGCGATGCGGTGACCGAGCAGCTCGACGGGCTCGGCGTGCCGCAGACAGCCTATGACGCCATCGTCACCTCCGGGGACGTGACGCGGGCCATCGTCGTCTCCCGCGGGACGGAGAAGCTGCACCACATTGGCCCGGAGCGGGACCTGTCCCTGTTCGAGGGCCTCCCGGCGCGCTTCGCCTCTCTGGAGGAGGCGGATTACGTGGTCTGCACCGGCCTCTTCGACGACGAGGTCGAGACGGTCGCCGATTACGAGGCGACGCTGCGCAGGATGCGGGAGCGCAAGCTCCTGATGGTCTGCGCCAACCCCGACATCGTGGTGGAGCGCGGGCACCACCTCATTCTCTGCGCTGGCGCGCTCGCGGCCGCTTACGAAGCCCTCGGCGGCGAGGCCTATACGGGCGGCAAGCCGCACCAGCCGATCTACGATGCAGCCATCAAAGCCGCGCCCGGGCACAACGGCGGCTCGGAACTCGACCGGACGCGTATCCTGGCGATCGGCGATGCGATCCGCACGGACGTTGCTGGCGCGCGGGGTTTCGGCGTCGACTCGCTCCTCATAGCGCGCGGCATCCATGCGGCGGATCTCGGCTACCAGCCCGGAAGTGTCGACCGGGAGAAAGCCCTGCCTTGGCTCGAGGCGCAGGATTACCGACCGACGGCGATCGCGCCCGAACTCACCTGGTGATGCTCAGCCGAAGAGCTTGTCGATGGTGCTCTGCTCGACACCCTCGTCGCCATTCTGCGGGCCCGCGATGATGAGGACGTTTCGGCGGGCTTCCTTGATGATCGCCTCGCGGTCGTAGAACTCGGCCGCCTCGCTCACCTTCACGGCTTTCGCGAATCGCTCGAGCCTGCGCTCGATCGTCGCGAGCGTCTCGACTGCCCGCTCGATGCGCTGTCCGGCGAGGTCCTCGAAAGAGCAGGCTTCCATGATCTCCGTCACCCGCTCGGCCACGAAGGCCGGGTAGCCCGGCGTGGACGCCTCGCGCTCGAGCAGCGCTTCGGCAGCGGCCATGATCCTGTCCGCCGCGGCCTTGGTGGATTCGCGGACGCGCGTCAGGTCGCTGCGGGTCGCGGGAAGGCTCCGACCGGCGACATCCGCAGCCCTCACGGCGCCGATATCGCGCCTCAGGCGCGTCACGTAGTCGGCGACATGAGCGATCTCGCGCGACAGCTGTTCGAGCGTCCGGGGCTCGAGCGCGCGCGCGCTGGCCGGATCGCTTTCCGCACCGCCGCGGAGGTCGGCACGCCCGAGCTGGAGTTCGCGTCCGTCACCGAAGCATCGGCGCCGGAGGCTGGACGCTAGCCCCCGCACACTGCCTCGATCTTGTTCTTCAGCGTCTGCGCGTTGAACGGCTTGACGATGTAGTTGCTGGCGCCGGCCCTCTTGGCCGCGATCACGTTCTCCGTCTTCGATTCGGCAGTCACCATGATGAAGGGCGTGGCCTTCAGCCGGTCGTCCGCGCGCACCTGACGCAGCAATTCGTAGCCGGTCATCGGCTCCATGTTCCAGTCGGAGATGACCAGCCCGTAGGTTTTCTGGCGAAGGCGATCGAGGGCCGCCCTGCCGTCGGACGCTTCGTCGACGTCCTCGAACCCGAGCTGCTTCAGCAGGTTACGGATGATCCGCACCATTGTCTGATAGTCGTCGACAACTAGGATCGGAGTGCCGTAATCCAAGCCCATCCTGGCGCCCCATGCGACATTTTCCGCTGTTTGCCCGCGGTTACTGTGAGCATTTAGGGGTTCCTGCGTTGCAGACCCGTTAAGCTGATCTTCGACAGGCGGGTGCTTCCCGACTTGACCCCCGCAGCGCCATCCGACATGGCTCGCCGGTTCCCGACACATGCCGATGACCGTTCCTCACACCAGCCGTGCGCGTGCTCTCGTGGTCTGCCGTGACGGCGACGCCATCCCGCCGGAGTTGCACGGGGCGGTGATCGCGATCGGCAACTTCGACGGGCTTCACCGCGGTCACCAGTCTCTGATTGCGACCGCCGTCGAGGCGGCGCACCGCGAGAGCCGTCCCGCCGCGATCCTGACCTTCGATCCGCACCCGCGCGCCTTCTTCGCTCCCCAGGCGAGCCATTTCCGGCTCACGCCCGAGCCGGTGAAACTGAAAATCCTGGCGCAGCTCGGGGTGGACGTCGCCTTCATCCGGCGCTTCGACGCCACGCTTGCCGGAACGAGCGCGCGCGACTTCGTGCACGACCTCCTCCACCGGCAGCTCGGGGCGTCCGCCCTCGTTATCGGCGGCGACTTCCATTTCGGCCGCGGCCGCGAGGGCACGCCCGCCGTGCTGGTGGAACTCGCGGGCGAGGAAGGCATCGGGGTCACGACAGTCGGTACGGTCAAGGACGACGGCAGCGCGGTCTCGTCCAGCCGCATTCGGGCGGCGCTGGAGGTCGGCGACATCGCAACCGCGAACGAGCTTCTCGGCTATCGCTGGTTCGTGGAGGGCGAGGTCCGGCATGGCGACAAGCGCGGGCGGGTCCTCGGCTACCCGACTGCGAACCTGCGCCTCGGCGAGGGCTGCCACCTGGCCCACGGCATCTACGCGGTCCGGGTTGCCGTCGCGCCCGGCGAGGTTCGCGACGGCGTGGCGAGCTTCGGGCGGCGCCCGACCTTCGACAATGGTGCGCCGCTGCTGGAAACCTTCATCTTCGACTTCTCGGGCGACCTCTACGGGCGCAGCCTCGACATCGAGTTCATCGGCCGGATCCGGCCGGAGGAGCGCTTCGAGAGCGCGGATGCCCTGGTCGAGCAGATGAAGCGCGACGAGGCGCGGGCCCGCGAGATGCTGGCCGCCCCCCGCGTGTCGGAGCTCCGGTCCTTCATCGGCTGAGGCCGTCCTTCCTTAACAACCCTTCGGCTGATAGAAGCCCCTCGACTGAAAGGCGGACGACCAGCTCGATGACCTTCATCGGCGTCAACATTCGGCGAATTATCTGCCCGGCGCACGCGTAAAGTCGCGGCGGCCGGGTCGCCTTTTCTCCGCCTTTCCGCCGCCGCGCTGGCGGCCCGCCTCATGGTTTGATGTCGATGAGTGAGCAGATTGCGAGGACGCCTTCGGCCGTCCGCGACTATTCCGAGACCCTGTTCCTGCCCAAGACCGGGTTCCCGATGCGGGCTGGCCTGCCGCAGCGCGAACCGCTGCTGCTGAAGCGCTGGGAGGAGACCGGCCTCTACGGCCAGCTCCGCAGCAAGGCAGCCGGGCGGCCGCGCTTCGTGCTGCATGACGGGCCGCCCTACGCGAACGGCAACATCCATATCGGGCACGCACTCAACAAGATCCTGAAGGATCTCGTCACGCGCTCGCAGCAGATGCTCGGCTTCGATTCCAATTACGTGCCCGGCTGGGACTGCCACGGCCTCCCGATCGAGTGGAAGATCGAGGAGGAGTACCGCGCCAAGGGCAAGAACAAGGACGAGGTTCCGGTCGTTGATTTCCGCCGCGAATGCCGCGCCTTCGCCGAGAAATGGATCGACATCCAGCGCGGCGAGTTCAAGCGCCTCGGCGTGGAGGGCGACTGGAGCCATCCCTATACGACGATGGCCTTCCCGGCCGAGGCGCAGATCGCGCGAGAGATCATGAGCTTCGCCCGCACGGGACAGCTCTATCGCGGCTCCAAGCCCGTCATGTGGTCCTCCGTCGAGAAGACGGCGCTGGCCGAGGCCGAGGTCGAGTACCACGAGAAGACCTCGCAGCAGATCTGGGTGGCCTTCCCGATCACGCAGACGCTCGACGCCGATCTGGAGGGCGCCTCCGTCCTGATCTGGACGACGACGCCCTGGACCATCCCGGCCAACCGGGCGATCGTGTTCGGCTCGGAGATCTCCTACGGTCTCTACGAGGTCACGGAGGCGGCCGCCGATAACTGGGCGCGGGTCGGGGCGCGCTACGTCATTGCGGACAAGCTCGCGGCCGAGGTGTTCGGCGCGGCGCGTGTGGCCGCGTATTCGCGCGTCAAGGACGTCCTGCCCGTCATGATCGTGCGCTGCGCGCACCCGTTCCGGGGCCTTGTCGGCGCCGGCGGCTACTGGGATTTCGACGTGC
Source organism: Pseudomonadota bacterium (assembly GCA_023423995.1). GTDB lineage: Bacteria > Pseudomonadota > Alphaproteobacteria > Rhizobiales > Beijerinckiaceae > Enterovirga. The sequence goes on from JAFAEL010000197.1 coordinate 12,243, forward strand.
CGGTCCTCCCGGCCGACTACGTGACGGACGATGCCGGAACGGGCTTCGTCCACACCGCTCCAGGGCACGGCATCGACGATTACGGCACCTTCCTGAAGCACCGGGAGACCTTCGCGGCCTGCGGCACGCCGGAGGTGCCGCACACGGTGAACGAGGATTCCGCCTATTTCCCCAACGTGCCGTTCTTCGCCGGCGAGCGGGTCTATGACAGCAAGGGGAAGGACGGCGGGGCGAACGATGCCGTCATCCGCAAGCTGAGCGAGGTCGGCGCGATGGTCGCGCGCGGGCGGCTGAAGCACCAATATCCGCATTCCTGGCGCTCGAAGGGGCCCCTCCTCTTCCGCAACACGCCGCAATGGTTCATCGCCATGGACCGCGATCTCGGCGACGGCACGACGCTCCGCTCCCGCGCTCTCGACCAGATCAAGCATCACGTCCGCTGGGTCCCGGCGATCGGCGAGAACCGCATCAACGGCATGATCGAGAACCGGCCGGACTGGGTGGTCTCGCGCCAGCGCGCCTGGGGCGTGCCGATCGCGATCTTCGTCGCCAGGGGCGCCGAGGGCGACAATGCCATCCTCCGGGACGACCGAGTCGACGAGGCGATCGCGGCGGCCTTCGCGGCCGAGGGCGCCGACGCGTGGTTCAAGGAAGGCGCGGCGGAGCGCTTCCTCGCACCCTTCGGCTACGATCCGGACGCATTCGAGAAGGTCGACGACATCCTCGACGTCTGGTTTGATTCCGGCTCCACCCACGCCTTCACGCTGGAAGACCCGGAGCACTTCCCCGGCCTCGCCGGAACGCGCCGCAAGGTCGATGGCGGCCAGGACAGCGTCATGTACCTGGAAGGATCGGACCAGCATCGCGGCTGGTTCCACTCCTCGCTGCTCGAATCCTGCGGCACGCGCGGGCGTGCGCCGTTCGACGTCGTCCTCACGCACGGCTTCGTCCTCGACGAGCGCGGGGAGAAGATGTCGAAGTCCCGCGGCAACGTCACGGCTCCGCAAGAGGTGATCGCCTCCTCGGGCGCCGACATCCTGCGGCTCTGGGTGGCGGCCTCCGACTATTCGGACGATCTCCGGATCGGGCCCGAGATCATCAAGACCTTCGCCGAGACCTACCGGAAGCTGCGCAACACCATCCGCTGGATGCTGGGCTCGCTCGCACATTACCGGGAGGAGGACCGCGTCGCGGTTGCCGAAATGCCGGAGCTGGAGCGCCTCATCCTTCACCGGCTGGCTGAGCTCGATGGCGAGATCCGCAAGGCCTATGCGGATTTCGAGTACAGCCGCGTCGTCGCGCTGCTCTCCGCCTTCATGACGGGCGATCTGTCGGCCTTCTACTTCGACATCCGCAAGGACGCGCTCTACTGCGACCCGATCTCGAGTCCGACCCGAAAGGCCGCGCTCACGGTCATCGACGAGGTGTTCCGCTGCGTGACGGTCTGGATCGCGCCGATCCTCGCCTTCACGGCCGAGGAGGCATGGCTGTCGCGCTATCCGCAGGCCGTCTCGGTGCATCTCGAGACATTCCCCGAAGTCTCGGCGGAATGGCGCGACGAAGTCCTGGCCGAGCGCTGGTCGAAAATCCGCCGGGTCCGGCGCGTCGTGACGGGTGCGCTGGAGATCGAGCGCGCGCAGAAGCGCATCGGCGCGAGCCTCGAGGCCGCGCCCGTCGTGCACATCGCGGACGAGAGCCTGTTCAAGGCCGTGCAGGGCCTCGACCTCGCCGAGATCTCGATCACGTCCGGCATCCGGGTGGTGCAGGGCGAAGGACCTGCCGAGGCCTTCCGCCTCGAGGACGTGAAGGGCGTGGCCGTCGTGCCCGCCCTCGCCGAAGGCCGCAAATGCGCCCGGTCGTGGAAGGTGACGCCCGATGTGGGCGCCGATCCGGAC
>JAFAEL010000198.1 GCA_023423995.1 Pseudomonadota bacterium
CGAAATCGTCGCGGAGCTTCGTCTCGACTTCGAGCTCGCTCTTCTGGGAGAGCAGGCTTCTCTCGAAGCTGTCGACGTAGGCGGCAGCGGCGTCGCCGGCGAGGCCCAGCCGGGTCGCCGCCCACTGGCCAAGAAGCCTGTTGCGCAGGACCGTCGCCCGGAAGCGCAATTCCTCCTGTCGGGCGAACAAGTTCTCGAAAGCGCGCTCGCGCTCGGTGAAGAGTGTCATCACGCACCTCGTCAGGGAGGTTGATCAGAACATCGCGATACGATTGCGCGTGGCGTTCCGGGTCAACCCGGCAGAAGCGCACAGCTCGCGCACGGCCCTGGGTCGCTGTCCCGTCGGATCAAGCTTGACCGCTTCCGGGGTCCAAACCTTCGCCTGCTCGCAACGAGTTTTCTCGGTCTGAAGGCCGGAGCGGGCGTGCTGCACCTCGCCTCCCCCTCAAGGGGCTCGCGAGCAGGCATCAGGAGAGGCGCGTGACCGTCGCAGCCGTGGAAAAGCCGACGCCCGAACCGCGCCGGCACGAGAAATACGACCGGCTGATCGCCGCGGCCAAGCAGCTTCCGAAGCTGCGCGTCGCCGTCGTCCACCCCTGCGACGAGGCCGCCCTGGGTGCCGCGCTCGACGCCTCCGAACTGGGCCTGATCGAGCCCATCCTGGTCGGGCCCAAGGCAAAGATCGAGGCCGCCGCGAAGGCCCTGAAGGCCGATCTGTCGCCATTCCGGCTGGTCGATGCCGCTCACAGCGATGATGCCGCCGCCCAGGCCGTAGGACTCGTCCGCTGCGGCGAGGCCGAAGCCCTGATGAAGGGCAGCCTGCACACCGACGAGTTGATGGGCGCCGTGGTCCGCAAGGATGGCGGGCTCAGGACCGCCCGCAGGATCAGCCACTGCTTCATCATGGACGTGCCGAGCCACGACCGCCCGCTGATCATCACGGACGCGGCCGTGAACATCGCGCCGACGCTCGAGGAGAAACGCGACATCGTGCAGAACGCGATCGATCTCGCTAACGCCCTCGGTGCCGAGACGGTCAGGGTGGCCATCCTCTCCGCCATGGAGACGATCAACCCGAAGGTGCCGTCCACGATCGATGCGGCCGCGCTCTGCAAGATGGCCGATCGCGGCCAGATCACGGGCGGCCTGCTCGACGGCCCGCTCGCGCTCGACAATGCGATCGACCTCGGGGCCGCGCGCATCAAGAAGATCAGCTCGCCGGTCGCCGGGCAGGCCAACGTGCTCGTCGTGCCCGATCTCGAGGCGGGGAACGTGCTGGCGAAGAGCCTCACCTTCCTGACGGATGCCGATGCGGCCGGCATCGTGCTCGGCGCGCGCGTGCCGATCATCCTGACCAGCAGGGCGGATTCCCGCCTCACCCGGCTCGCCTCCTGCGCCGTGGCCTCGCTGGTCGCTAACGCGCAGCGCGCGACGCCCACAGGCCCCAAGGTCTGAGCCATGGTCCCCGTCCTGCTCGTTCTCAACGCCGGCTCCTCCAGCCTGAAGTTCCAGGTGTTCGAGGCCGGGAACGCGGGAGATCCGCAGCGCATCTTCCGAGGACAGTTCGAGGGATTGGGCGACGCTCCGCACTTCTCCGTCCGCGACGATCACGACGCCGTTCTGGTCGACCGGAGCTGGACGGAAGCGTTCGGGCATGAACAGGCCCTGAGGGAGCTCACCTCATGGCTGCGTGAGCATCGCGGCGAGTACCGGCTGGCGGCGATCGGGCACCGGGTCGTGCATGGCGGCATCCGCCATCATGGGCCCGTCCTGGTGGACGACGGGGTGCTGCGGGAGCTCGAGGCCCTGGAGCCGCTGGCGCCCCTGCACCAGCCGCACAACCTCGAGCCGATCCGGATCGTGCGCAGCATGATGCCGGATCTGCCGCAGGTCGCCTGTTTCGACACGGCGTTCCACCGTCGCCAGCCTGAAGTCGCGCAGCTCTTCGCGCTGCCGCAAGACATGATCCGGATGGGAGTCCGGCGCTACGGCTTCCACGGGCTGTCCTACGAATACATTGCGTCGGTCCTTTCGGATTACGATGCTGGCCTCGCGTCTGGCCGCGTCGTCGTCGCGCATCTCGGGAATGGTGCGAGCCTCTGCGCGCTCGCGAACGGCGAGAGCGTCGCCACGACGATGGGCTTCTCGGCGCTCGAGGGGCTTCCGATGGGAACCCGGTGCGGCAGCCTGGATGCCGGGGTGGTCTTCTTCATGCTGCGCGAGCTGAAGCTCAGCCCGGGGGAGGTCGAGCAGATCCTCTACAAGAAGTCCGGCCTGCTCGGGCTCTCCGGCCTGACCAACGACATGCGGAAGCTGCGCTCGGCCGCGCCAACGAACCGCGATGCGCGGCTCGCGATCGACGTCTTCGTCTATCGGATCGTGCGGGAGATCGGCTCGCTCATCGCGGCGCTGGGCGGCATCGACGGAATCGTCTTCACGGCGGGCATCGGGGAGCACGACGTCGCGACCCGCTCCGAGGTGCTGCGGGGCCTCGCCTGGGCGGGCTTCGAACTCGACGAGGCGGCGAATGCCGATGGCGGCCCGCGCATCACCCGGCAGGGCGCGGCCGCTGCCTGGGTCATCCCCACCAACGAGGAACTGAGCATCGCGCGCGGGATGGTTTCGGCGCTGTCCGATACCCGGCGCGCACTCGCTGTCTGACGGAGGTTGACGATGGAGACGCAAACAACGCCGCAGGAGAAGGATCACCCGCTCGGCGACGAGACGTTCATGTCGGCGGACGACCTGCGCGCCTACACGACCGAGCTCAGGCTGGCGAAGGCCTCCAAGGACGTCGATTCGATGAGCCGCGCGGACAAGGCGCGCGACGAGCTCGTGAAGACGCTGTCGGCCCGGATGGAGCTCACTCCGGAAAAGCTCCAGGAGATCACCGGCAACCTGCTCCGGAAGCTTCGGACTGCCGCCGAGAAGGGCGACACCGAGCTCATGGTGATGCGGTTCCCGAATGCCCTCTGCTCGGACAAGGGACGCGCCATCAACAACGGTGAGCCGGACTGGCCCGAGACCCTCACCGGCCGGCCGCGCCAGGCGTACGAGCTGTGGCTCGACCGGCTCCGCCCCGCCGGCTACGGCCTTGCGGCGATGATCGTGGAATGGCCGCGGGGAATGCCGGGCGACGTCGGCTTCTTCCTCACCTGGGGCGACAAGCGCACCCACTGACACATACGCTCTCAAGGGCCGCGATGATGTCCCTCCAGCCGCAGATCACTGGCTCCGGCAACTCCCCAGCGGAGGAGCGCTTGAACCTTCCGGCCTTCTACATGCGGCTGGGCGAGGTCCATCAGGGCCGGATGGCATCCGCCTGGGAGAAGTACTTGAACGCGACCGCCGGGGCGGCGCGGGCCTGGACGGAAACCGGCGTGCCGGCGACGCCGCTGGATTTCTGGCGCGACGCCACGACCTACGCGAGCGATTTCGTCCAGCGCTCGTTCATGTTCTGGGACACGCTCCGGCAGCGGGGCGACAACTGGCTCCAGCACGAGGAGGCCGGCAAGCCTCCGCTCCTGGCGTTCGAGACGGAGATGATCGCGGATGGGCGGCAGTTCGAGCGGCCCGTCAACTACGCGCTCGTGCGCATCGTGCCGCCAAAGGGGATCAAGGTCGACGACGGCAAGCGGCCCTATGTGATCATCGATCCGCGTGCGGGGCACGGGCCGGGGATCGGCGGGTTCAAGGACGAGTCCCAGGTCGGCGTGGCCCTCAAGGCGGGGCATCCGGTCTATTTCGTCATCTTCTTCCCGGAGCCCGTCGAAGGCCAGACGCTTGCGGATGTTTCGCAGGCCGAGACGGAGTTCCTCCGCATCGTGCGGAAACGGCATCCGACGCGAGGCAAGCCGGTCATCGTCGGCAATTGCCAGGGCGGCTGGGCCGCGATGCTGGTCGGCGCGGTCGATCCTGAAGCTGCTGGACCGATCGTGGTGAACGGCGCCCCGATGTCCTACTGGGCCGGGAACGATGCGGAAAACCCCATGCGTTATGCCGGGGGCATCCTCGGCGGCAGCTGGACGGCGCTCCTTGCGAGCGATCTCGGGGGCGGGCGGTTCGACGGCGCCTATCTGGTCGACAATTTCGAGTACCTGAATCCGGCGAACACCTACTTCTCGAAATACTACAACCTGTTCTCGAAGATCGACACGGAACCGGAGCGGTTCCTCGAGTTCGAGCGCTGGTGGGGCGGCTATTTCCTCATGAACAGGGAGGAGATCAGCTGGATCGTGGACAACCTCTTCGTCGGCAACCGGCTCGCTGCGGGACAGGCGCAGTGGAGCGAGGGGAAGGCCTACGATCTTCGCGCGATCCGCTCGCCCATCATCCTGTTCGCGTCGCTGGGCGACAACATCACGCCGCCGCAACAGGCGTTCAGCTGGGTCGCGGACATCTATCCGACGACGGAAGCCCTCAAGGCCAACGGTCAGGTGATCGTCGGGCTCATGCACAAGAGCATCGGGCATCTCGGCATCTTCGTGTCTGCCAGCGTCGCCAAGAAGGAGCACGCGCAGATCGTCGACCTGCTCGAATACATCGAGCACCTGCCGCCCGGCCTGTACGGCATGCAGGTCGAGGAACGCCAGGCGAACGGCGTCGCCCAGTACGACGTGATCATCAACGAGCGCCAGGTCGAGGACCTGCAGGTCCTCTACAAGTACGGCCGCCGCGACGAGGTGCCGTTCGAGCTCGTGGCGAAGGTCTCCGAGGCCAACGAGGCGCTGTACGAGACCTGCGCCCATCCGGTCATCAGCGCGGCCGTCACGCCCGCCATGGCGAAGCTGGCGCGGAACCTTCACCCGCTCCGGATGCAGCGCTGGGCGGTGTCGGACCTGAACCCCATAGTGGCGCCGGTGAAGGGCCTGGCCGAGTTCGCCAAGGCCTCCCGCACCGTGCGTGACGAGCATGGGCCAAGCGTAGCCGCCGAGCGTTGGGCGGCAGCGAACATCACGGCCGGCTGGGATCTCTATCGCCAGCTGCGCGATGCCACGATGGAGAACCTCTTCTATCACGTCTACGGGTCGGCCAGCGTCGTGACGCGCGAGCTGGGCTCGCGCCCCGAGCCGGTACCCGAGGCTCTTCCGGCCGCGCGGGACACGCCCGAGATCAGGGAAGCCCTGGAGCACATGTCGGAGGGCGGGTTTACGGCTGCGGCGGTGCGCGTGGCCCTGCTGGCCGCCCGGGCGGGCAACCCCCAGAGGCGGCTTTCCCGCTTCAAGCAGATCCGGGAGCTGGTCGGATCGGAGGTCGGCCTCCTCGACCTTCCGGCGGACGAAGCCCGACGCATCATCCGGCAGCAGACGCACATCGTCGATTACGAGCCGGAACTCGCCCGTGCCACGCTGCCGAACCTGGTCGCGACGCCAGAAGACGCGGAACGCCTGGTTGGGATGTTCGACCGGCTGGTGGGGAAGGTCGAGCTGGACGCCGCGCAGGTGGAGTTTCTCCAGACCTTGCGGAGCCTGCTGGCCGCTAAGCCGGCGCAGTCTGCCAAGGAAATCGCGGCCTAGCGGGCCGAAGACAGCAGCGAGGAGCGGCCGTGAGAAAACTTCCCGAAGGCAAGGCGCTCCTCGGCAAGAGGGCGCTGGTGCTCGGCGTGGCGAACGAGCATTCCATCGCGTACGGCTGCGCGAAGATCTTCCGCGCCCTCGGCGCGGAACTGGCGCTCACCTATCTCAACGACAAGGCCAAGCCCTATGTCGAGCCGCTCGCTCGCGAGCTGGAAGCACCGCTGTTCCTTCCCTGCGACGTGAGCCGGGAAGGGGACCTGGACGCCGTGTTCAGCCAGATCTCTGACAAGTGGGGCAGCCTCGATATCGCCCTGCACTCGATCGCCTTCGCTCCGAAGGCGGACCTCCAGGGCAAGCTTCTCGACAGCTCCTCGGACGGCTTCAAGATCGCCATGGACGTGTCGTGCCATTCCTTCATCCGCATGGCGAGGCTGGCAGCTCCCCTGATGAAGGACGGCGGCACGCTCATCACCATGAGCTATCACGGGGCCGAGAAGGTGGTGCCCAACTACAACCTGATGGGGCCCGTTAAGGCCGCGCTCGAGAGCGCGGTCAGGTATCTGGCCTTCGAGCTCGGCGACAGGGACATCCGCGTCCACGCGGTCTCGCCGGGGCCCCTGAAGACACGGGCCGCATCGGGCCTGAAGGACTTCGACGTCCTGCTGACGGAAGCCGTGGAGCGCTCCCCCATCCATGAGCTGGTGGACATCGACGACGTCGGCCTCACCACCGCATTTCTCGCCACGCCCTTCGCGGCGCGGCTCACGGGGATGACCGTCCATGTCGACGGGGGGCTCAGCATCATGGCCTGAGGTGCCGCCGGAGGTTCGCCATGCCGACGATGCTCGCGGAGCTGTTGTCCCCGGAGCGCCTCGTCTTCGAAGGCCAGGTCAGGTCCGTGGTGCTTCACGCGATCGACGGGGACCTGACCGTGCTGCCAGGGCACGAGCCGATGATGACCATGCTTCACCCCGGCCTGATCTTCGCCACCGATGCGGAGGGGAAGGGGCGCCGGGCCTTCATCAGCGGCGGGTTCGTCGAAATCAGCGCGTCGAAGGTCACCATCCTGGCTGACAGCGTCCGCGCCATAGAGGAGATGACGAGCGAAACGATCGACGAGGAGATCGTCCACCTCCAGACCCTCCGCGACGGCCTGGAGGACGCTCCCGAGCGTGCGAAAGCGGATGCCTCGATCAGCAAGCTCCTGGAGTTCAAGAGCAGCCTGGGTCTCTGACCCCGCTCTTCTGCCCAGGAACATAATCCGGGTACACGGAGGGAGGGACCCATGAGACGAGGCATCTGCCTGGCGGTGCTTCTCGGCGCCTGTTTCGTTACGCCTGCGTCCGCCCAATATGAACGGAGCGGGACGACAGCCGGAGGACCTGGTGCCTACGGCAGACCCGGCGAGCTGATGCCGGGCGAAAGGGTATACGGGGCGAGCCGCGGTCCGTCGCGTCCCTACAGGCGCAGGCCCGGCGAGCTGGCTGCGGGCGAGCGGCCCTATGGGCTCGGCGCGCCCCCGGCCAGGCCATACAAGCGCAGACCAGGCGAGGTTTGGCGCTAAGCTCCCGATCCCGGCGAGTGTTCAGCTCGCCGGCCCCGGCTGGACGAGGCGGAGGCCTTCGCGGCCCGCTCCGGCGGTCGCGCTCTCGTCTCGTACGCCAGGCTGGCCCACGCGATAAGCGAACTTGATCCCGTTCGCCTCGAAGGCCGTCTTCATCATGGCCAGCGCGCGCCGCCGGATCAGGAACTGCTCTCCCGGCTTCGTCATCATCTTCATGCGGAGCTGGATGGAGATCTCGCCGAACTGTTCCACGCCCTGCATCTTGAGGGGCTCGATGATGCTGCCCGCGAATTCGGGATCCTCGGCGAGCTCCTTGCCGATCTGCTTCACGATCTTCCGCACCGCTTCGAGGTCAGTGTCGTAGGTCACGCCGACGAGGAACTTGTCGATGACCCAATCGCGGCTCATGTTCTGGACCGCGCCGAGCTGGCCGAACGGCACCGTGTAGATGGGCCCGCGCTGGTGGCGAAGGCGCACGGAGCGGAAGCCGATCGATTCCACCGTTCCCTTGAAGTTCCCGCTCTGGATGTACTCGCCGACCCGGAAGGCGTCGTCGAGCAGGTAGAAGATGCCGCTGATCACGTCCCTGACGAGCGTCTGCGACCCGAAGCCGACCGCTACGCCGACGATCCCGGCGCCTGCGATGAGGGGAGCGATTTCGACCCCGAGCGCCGACAGCGCCATGAGGACTGCGATCACCGCCAGCGTGATGAAGACGACGTGGCGGAAGATCGGCAGGAGCGTGCGCAGGCGGGCCTGCCGCAGCGCCTCTTCCCGTGTGGCGCCGGCTCCGAGAGGGGCCTGGGACAGCCGCCTGTCGATCGCGCGCTTGGCCAGCTGCCAGACGAGATCCGCCGCCATCAGGATGATTGCGGCCGTCACGCCGCCGCGCGCGAGCCGGGCGGCCAGCGTGTCCCGCCCCGCCGTCTCCAGGATGTCGAACTGGAGCGAGTAGAGGACGAGCAGCACGGAACCCACGACGAGCAGCGCCCGCAGGCCCTTGGAAAGGTAGATCTCAGGCAACGCCCGACCGTCGTCCGTGCGGGGCGGGCCGTCGGGCGCGGCGAAGAGGCGGTGTGCCACCTCGTCGGTCGCCCGGAATGCGGGTGGAAGAACGAGCGCCAGGACGCCGAGCCAGAACACGCCGAGGAAGCCGAGGACCCAAACGCCCCAGAGCAGAACCAGGCAGACGGAGAGCAGCACAGCCCGCAAGCGCTCCGGGCGGCGGCTGGAGATGGCGGCGGCCTGTTGCATGTGCCAGGACCAGATCGTCTCGAGCGCGATCGCCAGAAGCCCGATTCCGAGCGCATAGGCGGCGATCTGGCGGACGCTCAGGGAATCTCCGAGGATCTCCAGCGCCTCGACGCTCGCCCAGCCCAGCAGGAACCATGCGGCGAACGCGATGATCCGGCGCGACCAGAACCGCGCGGCATCCTGGGTCGTCGGGACCAGCCGGAACCGCTCCTCGACCTCCGGGCTGCCGACCCGGTAGGCCAGCAGGAGCCGGACCAGGAAGACCACGAACCTGAGCGCAATCGCCGCCGCGAGGTATGTGAGCGCAATCTCCCGAAGTAGCGGCGGCCAGCGGAACGCCAGGAAGGCGCCCAAGCTGCCTGCCGCGAAGATGGCGAGCCCGCCGAAATCCACCGCGGCCGCCACGCCGAACGCCCGCAGGCGGTCACTCGTGCTCACCTGCCGCGTGTCCCGCGTCCGCCCGAGCAGCGGTGCCGTCATCCGGCGGTAGAGCCATTCCGTGCCGGCGCCGAGCGCGATGAAGCCAAGGACCAGGAACAGCACTCTTGCGGGGCCGTGGTTTCCGAGCTCGTCGGCCAGCCGGCCGAAGCCCTGCGCCAACTCGGCGGGCGCTCTCGGCAGCGCCGCTCCCAGCTCGTGCAGGTGCGTCCGCAGCATCTCGAGGCGGGCATCGATGATCCGGGCCGAGACGGAGGCCGGCGGGCCACTCGCCGCTGGCTCTCCCTGCTGCTGGCGTTGGCGGCCGAGCCATTCCGTCACGACGGGGTCGCGGGTGAGTTCGAGAAGCTGCCGCACCTGCTCGGGCGGGCTGCCCGGCGGCGTCTCCGCGCGGCAGGGCACGTCGGCCGAGGCCAGGAAGATCAGGATGACGGCCGACAGCAGCCTCCGCGGCCAGCGCGGCCGCGGCCCTGCTCGGCCGATGGCTGCCGCTCTAATGCAGGGCATCGTCGGCATCCCGGAAGAAGCTCAGCATGGCAGGGAGCACGGTCGAACGCAGCCGCGCTCCGTGGAAGAGGCCGAAATGCCCGCACCGGGGCACCCGAAGATGACGCCGCGCCTCGGAGGGTACGCCGGTGCAGAGGTCATGCGCCGCGAGCGTCTGCCCCGGGGCCGCGATGTCGTCCTCCTCGCCCTCGACGGTCATCAGCGCGGTTCGCCTGATAGCCGCTGGCGCCACCGCCTTCCCGCAGGCGGTGAGCGTTCCCGCCTGGAGCAGGCGATCGACGAAGATGCTCTGGACGGTATCGAGGACCAGCTCTGCCGGCAGGTTCATCAGCTGCGTCACCATCCGTAGGAACGGGTAGTGGAGTGGGTCGGCGCCGTCGTCGCACAGGAGCTTCCAGAAGATCTCGCCGCTACCCCAGTGGCGCGCCAGATAGCCCGAGAAGGTCGCGAGCTGCATGCTGGACGGGTAGATGAGCCTTCCCGCTCCGGGGAAGCCGCCCGGGACGGTGCAGAGCGCGTGCCGGTGGAACCATTCCGGTGCATGCGACCGCGTCGCCTGGACGACGCGGGTCGGATTGGCGAGCGGATCGATGGGACCGGCGATCAGCGTGAGCGTGCGCGGGGCGGCACTCTTATCCAGCTCCGAGAGCAGGGCCGTTGCCGCAAGGGCCGTCACGGTGCCCTGGCAGACCCCGACGACATGCGTGTCGGGCCCGGCGGCGCGCAGCATCTCGACGACATAGGCGATGTTGTCGGCGAGGCCGAAGGCCCCGCAGGACACGGGAATGTAGAAGGGCTCCCGCCAATCCGTGATCATCACGTCGGCTTCGGGAAGCAGCCCGACGACGAGGTCGCGGAGCAGGAGCGGGTGGGCGCCCGCAAGCGGAGCGACGAGAAGCACGCGCCTCGAACCCGCCCCCGCCGAGAACCCCGTGAGCACCCCAAAATCTCCGGCCCAAAGGTCCTGGGCCTTCACCTCGACCTGCCCGGCGCCGGACCGGACGGAGTCGATCCCGAAGGGAGTCCGGCCGCCGTATGAGACGAAGCTGTCCCGACCGGCATCCGCAGCGGCCGCGAGGTGCCCCTCAGTCATCGGCACGATCCGCCCGCAATCGTTGGAGCGTGAAGTCTCTCTTCCAAGCTCACAGGCGCCACTTCTCATCATCCGATCCCGCGCTTCTTGACCGGACGGGACAGGATCGAAGGCGGGCTTTTCCTCCCTCGGTCGCCCTGCGGCAGCCCGGAAAGCCTGTCCCAAATGGTCAAGCTGACAGCGGTCCGGGAGCGCCAATCTCGCGGGCTCGGTCCCGAATCTCCTGCGCGGAATCCTCGCGCGCGGACGCAGCGATCGGGACGATTGGGAGGCAGGCGGCGTGCGGACCAGAATCCAAAGCCTCTCCGTTGCGCTCCTGACCGGTCTGTTGCTGCTCCCCCCAGGGCCGGGGCGCGCCCAGCCCGCGGATGCCGCCATCCCGGTCGGCATCGCCCCGGTCCAGCGCCGTGTCATCAGCAAGGCGCTGGACTTCGTCGGTCGCGTCGAGGCGGTGAGCCGCGTCGAGGTCCGTGCGCGCGTCGTGGGCTACCTCGAGGCGGTCGAGTTCAAGGAAGGCGACCTGATCAAGGAAGGCGCGCCGCTCTATCGCATCGAGCCCGAGCTGTTCGAGGCCGCCGTGAAGCAGGCCGAGGGGGCTCTTCAGCGCAGCAAGGCCGGTCTGAAACTGGCGGAGATCCAGTTCCAGAGAGCGCAGGAGCTCCTGGACCGGAACGCCGGAACCGTCGTCGCCAGGGACCAGGCGCGGGCGGCGCAGGAGCAGTCGCTTGCCGCCGTCATGACGGACGAGGGCAACCTGCAGACGGCCCGGATCAATCTTGGCTACACCCAGATCACCTCGCCGATCGCGGGCCGCGTGGGCCGGACGAGCGTGACGAAGGGTAACGTCGTCGGCCCGGACAGCGGCGTCCTCACGACCATCGTCAGCCAGGACCCGATCTACGTCACCTTTCCGGTCAGTCAGCGGGAATTCCTGAGGATTTCCCAGGACGGCAACAGGCTGGACCCGTCGAAGATCAATGTTCAGCTGAAGTTCTCCGACGGGTCGGTCTACCCCCATCCCGGCAAGATCGACTTCGTGAACATCAGCGTCGATCGGGCGACCGACACGGTCCTCGTTCGCGCGGTGATGCCGAACCCCGACGGCGCGCTGAAGGACGGCCAGCTCGCACGCGTCCTTCTCCAGACGGGGGAGGAGCAGGAAAAGGTCGTCGTGCCCCAGGCGGCCCTCATCGCCGACCAGGGCGGCGTCTATGTCTTCGTCGTGGAGGACGGCAAGGCCGTCATCCGCCGCATCAAGACTAGCGGGGAGAGTGGGACGGAGGTCGTCGTCGATGACGGCCTTTCGGGCTCCGAGCAGGTGATCGTCGACGGGTTGCAGCGGGTGAAGGCGGGCTCGCTCGTCAGGGGCGTTCCCGCAACCCGTGCCGTGACGCGGAGCTGATCATGCTGTCGGCCATCTTCGTCGACCGGCCGCGCCTCGCCATCGTCATCGCGATCGTCATGACCATCGCGGGTCTTCTCGCGATGATGGCGATCCCGCTCGCCCAGTACCCCGATATCGTGCCGCCGCAGGTTTCGGTCACGACGAATTACCCCGGCGCCTCCGCGGCGGTCGTCGACGGGACCGTCGCTCAGCCGATCGAGTCCCAGGTCATCGGCGTCGACAAGATGATCTACATGAAGAGCGTGAGCGGCGACGACGGCAGCTACACGCTCACGGCGTCCTTCGAACTCGGCACAGATCCGGACATCAACGCGGTCAACGTCAACAACCGCGTCCAGGTCGCGCTCTCGAAGCTGCCGCAGGACGTCCAGCGGCAAGGCGTGACGGTCAAGAAGAAGTCCTCCGCGCTGCTCGGGGTGCTGGCCGTCTATTCGCCCAAGGGCGAGCAGGACCCGCTGTTCATCTCCAACTACGTGACCATCAACCTCCTCGACCAGATCAGGAGCACGCCCGGCGTCGGCGACGCGACGCTCTGGGGACCGCAGGACTATGCGATGCGCGCCTGGGTCCGGACTGACCGGCTGACGGGCCTGGATCTCACGACAGGGGACATCATCAGCGCGATCCAGGCGCAGAACGTCCAGGCTCCCGTCGGGCGGATCGGAGCGCGGCCGGTCTCGGAGGACCAGCGGCTGCAGCTGAACGTCCAGACGCAGGGGCGGCTCGCCTCGGCGCAGCAATTCGAGAACATCGTCCTCAGGACGAACCCGGATGGATCGGTCCTCCGCCTCGGCGATGTCGCGAGGGTGGAGCTCGGTGCGGCCAATCTCGACCGTGAGACGCGGCTGAACGGGAGCCCTGCTTCCGTCATCGCGATCTATCAGGCGCCCGGGGCCAACGCGATCACGACCTTGAAGGAGATCCGCTCCCGCGTCTCGGAACTCGCAAAGAGCTTCCCCGAGGGCCTCGAGTGGAAGGTGACCTACGATCCGACAGCGTTCATCACCGAGACCATCCACGAGGTCCAGAAGACGCTGATCGAGGCCTTCATCCTGGTGGTCATTGTCGTCTACCTGTTCCTCGGCAGCGTTCGCGCGACGCTCATCCCGACGCTGGCCGTTCCCGTCAGCCTCGTCGCGACCTTCATCGTCATGAAGGCAGTGGGTTATTCGGCGAACACCGTGTCCCTGCTCGCCCTGGTTCTCGCCATCGGCATCGTGGTCGACGACGCGATCGTCGTGGTCGAGAACGTCGAGCGCGTCATGGAGGAGCATCCCGAGCTCTCGCCCCGGGAAGCGACGAAGGTCGCGATGGCGGAGATCACCGCGCCCGTGATCGCAATCACGCTGGTGCTGCTCTCGGTCTTCGTGCCGGTCGCGTTCATTCCGGGCATCTCTGGCGAGCTCTTCCGACAATTCGCGGTTGCCGTCGCTACCGCCATGCTGTTTTCCGCGATCAATGCGCTGACGCTGTCGCCCGCACTCTGCGGCATCCTGCTTCGTCCGCACCACGGCCCGCGGCGGGGCCCGATCGGGATGCTGATGCGGGGCATCGACTCGGTCCGTGACGGATACGGGGCCATCGTGGCGCGCATCGTCAGGCTGTCGGTGCTCGGGCTCATCCTGACCGCCGTCGCGGCCTACGGCACGTACGAACTCGGCAAGCGGACGCCCACCGGATTCCTGCCGGAAGACGACCAGGGCGCCTTCTTCATCGTCGTACAGCTTCCCGATGGAGCTTCGGTGGGCCGGACCTCCGAAGTCGTCGCCCAGGCGGAAGCGATCCTCAAGGAAGAAGAGGCGATCGCGGACTACACCTCCGTCATCGGCCTGAACTTCATCGACAACTACTCGCAGGGAAACGCGGCCTTCTTCGTCGTCACGCTGAAATCCTTCGAGGAGCGCCGCGACCCCTCCGCCTCGGTGAACGCCATCATGCAGCGGCTCGGCGAGCAGTTTCGTCAGATCGGGGGCGGAACGGTCGTGCCCCTGGCGCCACCGCCGATCATCGGCCTGGGTACCGGCGGCGGCTTCACCTACGTCCTGCAGGACCTCAGGGGCGGAGACCCGAAGGAACTGGCGCAGGTTCTGCGTGGCCTCGTCGTGGCCGCGAACCAGGATCCGCAGCTGAGCCGGGTCTTCAGCACCTTCTCCGCAACCAGCCCCTCGGTCTATCTCGATATCGACCGGGACAAGGTGCAGGTCCTGGGCGTCCCCCTGAACGCGGTCTTCCAGGCGCTGCAGACCTCGCTCGGCGGCTACTACGTCAACGACCTCAACCTGTTCGGGCGCACCTGGCAGGTTCAGGTCCAGGCCGAGGCGGCCGACAGGTCGGCCGTCGACGACATCTACCGGATCAACGTCCGCAACAACGAAGGCAAGATGGTCCCGCTCCGCTCTCTTCTGGAGGTGCGGGTGGTGGTCGGACCACCGGCCCTCATCCGCTACAACAACCGGCGCGCCGTGACCGTGCAGGGCAGCCCGGCGCCCGGGGTCTCGTCGGGCCAGGCGCTAGCCGCAATGGAGCGGGTCGCCGCCGCGACGCTGCCCGCCGGCTACGGCGGCGAGTGGACCGACACGGCCTTTCAGGAGAAGCGGGCGGAGGGGAAGACGCCGATCATCCTCGGCTTCGCGGTGCTGTTTGCCTTCCTGTTCCTCGTGGCCCTCTACGAGAGCTGGACGATCCCCGTGCCGGTGCTCCTGTCCGTCGTGATCGGCGTGGCCGGGGCGTTTGCCGGAATCGTTCTGCAGAACCTCACCCTCGATCTCTATGCCCAGATCGGGATGGTGGTGCTGATCGGGCTCGCGGCGAAAAACGGCATCCTGATCGTCGAGTTCGCCAAGGAGCAGCGCGAGAGGCGCGTCCCCCTGCAGGTGGCTGCCACCGAAGGTGCCCGGCTGCGCTTCCGCCCGGTGATGATGACGTCCTTCGCCTTCATCCTCGGGCTGCTCCCCCTCGTGATCGCGACAGGCGCCTCGCAGCTGGCGCGGCGGGATGTCGGCACGCCGGTGTTTGCGGGAATGATCGCCGCCTCGTTCCTGGGCATCTTCGTGATCCCGCCGCTCTACGTGCTGTTCCAGGGGTTGCGCGAGCGCGCGTGGCGGCTGGCCGGCCATCCGACCCCAGACGACCTGCCGAGAGCCGCCCCGCAGGCGGTCGGCGCCGAAACGCAGAGGCTTGCGGCGGAATGAGCGGGAGCGGCATGCTGCTCCTGATGCTGATGCGGCGCTTCCTCAACTTCGGGGCCATTGCGGCGGCTTCGCGCGCGCAGCGCCTCGCCATCACGGAATGTCCAGCGTCGATCCAGGTCGGCGACCTCGTGCGCCTGCAGGGGCGCGGGCCGCTCATGCGCGTGGTTTCGCTGTCGGAATCCACGGCCTGGTGCGTCTGGTTCAACCGGATGGGCTGGCTCCAGCGCGGGGTGATTCTCCTCACCGAGCTGACGCTGACCGGCTGATCCTGCGGCGGGGGCGATGCGCCGGGCGCTACGGGGCGGGCGCGGCCCGTGCGGTCCCAGCGGTCTCCACCGCGTCGATCGCCCTCGCCAATCCGGCTTCCGCCGCGATGGCCTCGGCCGCGGAGCGTGCTGCGGCTTCAAGGCGGCCGACCCGGTCGAGCCTGCCGGCCAGCTGCTCGGCGGAGGCTCGGCGAAGAGTCGTCGGCTGTTCGGCGGCCCCGAGTTCGGCGAGCCGCTTTCCCCAGAAGAACTGGTCGCCGAATAGCGGACAGACGACGCTGGGCAGCCCGAACCGCAGGCTGGCGGCCGTGGTACCGACGCCGCCATGGTGCACGATCCCGGCCAGCTTCGGAAAGAGGCGCGCGTGATCGACGTCGTCCACGAAGAAGACGTCCGCCGAGCTCGTCCCGCCGTTCTTCAGGCCCGAGCTGACCAGGGCGCGGCCGCCCCAGAGCGTCACGGCCCGAAGCACGGTCTCGACGCTGCGCTGGGCCAAGGAGCCCACCGATCCCAGCGTGACGTAGATGGCGGGCGCGCCTCCGTCGAGGAATCGGTCCAGCTCAGGCGTAAGCTCGCTCCCGCTGGGTTCGTCTGCGAAGAGAAAGCCGGTTGGCGCGGGCCCCGCTCCACCCGGCGGGCTCCAGAGAAGCGGGCTCCAGGCGAGCACGTCGGATCCGTCAGGACGTTCGGGGCGAAGCGGATTGCTTCCCGAACGCAGCGTCCGGCCGGCCCCCGTCTCGGCCCGAAAGCGCTTGAAGGCCGGCGCGAGGGCAACCGTCAGGATGCGCGGGCTCTCGTAGGTGAGCCGGTTCAGGAGGGGGCCGAGCCCGCGTGCTCCCGTCACGGGGAGCGGGATGCGCCAATCGGCCGAGAGCGGCTGGAGGAGGACCCGCACGGAAGGAAGGCCCGCCTCGCCCGCAAGCCTGCCCGCGAAGAAGGCGATCGGCCCGTACACGACGATGTCGGCCCGCCCCATCTCCTCGTGGCAAAGCGCCAGGAGGTCCACGACGTAGGGCGAGACGGAGTGCCGAAGCCATCGCAGCCAGGAAACGATCTGGACCCCGATCGACCCCTTCGGCTTGGGGAACCCTGCCATCGCCCGCATCTCGCGCATGCGGGGGCCGCCCTGGACGACGTGGAGACCGAAGGCCTCGCCGAGCCGGCCGAAGTCGGGCGTGGTCAGGAGGGTGACGTCATGTCCCCGGGCAGCGAGCGCAGCGCCCAGGACACACATGGGCTGGACGTCCCCGCGCGAGCCGAGCGCAACGATCAGGATTCGCTTCGGCGCATCCTCGTGATGGGCGCGGTCCACGGGCTGTACCGCGCGCGGCCTTCAGCTGGACGCTCCAGGCCTCTCGCTACCGGCGATCGCCGGTCGTCGCGTGCGGGCCTCGGCAGAAGCAGCGGCCGCAATAGGCAGGATGAGGCCCGTTCCGACGACGGTCGATTGCCTCATGAACGCCTCCGACGGCCCAAATGGACCGGGGACGCTGCCGCGAGCCCGGGGCGCCGGCTTGATCGGTTGGGCCACGCGAAGGCGCGCTGGCAGAGCTGCCAGGCCGGGATCGGCGCATGCCGGCCGGTTCCGCTACGCGGCGCGGCCGCGCCGCAGGCTCATGCCGGGCTTCCCACCCCATCGGCCGTTTCGTAGAAAGCTCCCATGACCGAGGAGGAAGTGTCGCCCGACACGAACAGACGGGCAGTGCCTTCGGGCCGACACATCGAACTGGCGAACGAACTCAGCGCGGAGATCCGGTCGACCGCCTATCCGGTCGGCTCGCGCTTCCCCACCGAGCCCGAGCTGCAGCGGCGGTTCAACGTCGGCCGCCATACCATTCGGGAAGCGCTGAAGATCCTGACGGAGCAGGGGCTGATCGGGCGCAGGCGCAAGACCGGTACGGTGGTCCTCTCGAAGGCGCCCGTCTCGCCCTACGTGCACAGCCTGCGCGACATCAAAGGGCTGCTCGACTTCGCCAATAGCACCGTGCTCGATATCCGGCACGAAGGCTTCGCCTCCCTGTCGCTCCGGAATTCGGGGGATTTCAGCGGCGTGGAGGAGAGGCGCTGGTTCAGGATCGCCGGCCTGCGTTCGACCCGCGATGACCTCGCGCCGCTGTGCTGGTCCGAGATCATGGTACCCGAGCGGTTCGCGCCGGACAGGAGCGAGGTCCGGCGCGGCGAGCGGGCCGTCTACGAGATCGTCCTGGCCCAGTTCGGGCTCAGGCTCGAATATGTCGAGCAGAACGTCACGGCGACGCGCTTACCCGCGCAACTCGCCGCCATGCTCGAGTCGGAGGCGGACGGGCCGGCGCTGCTGGTCAAGCGGCGCTACGTGGCCCATACGGGCGCGACCTTCGAGATCTCGCACAATCTCTACCCGGCGGATCGCTACTCGATTCACAGCGTCATCCGGCAGCGAGCCTGATCGCAGTACGGCCGGCGGGCTGCGCCGGCCGAACGACACTTCGAGGAGAAGGCGGCCGGCCGGGCGGCCTCCCCGCCACCCACGCCGTTCCGTCAGGCAGAAATCCGGATTCCCGTGCGCGCCGAGATGTCCTTGAAGCGCTTGAGTTCCGCGGTGACGATGGCGCGCGTTGTCGTCGCCGTATTCGGGCCGGTCCAGGCCTCCATGCCGGCGGCGATGAACCTGGAGCGCACCGTCTCGTCCTGAAGGGCGGACGCGACGGCGGCGCTCAGGGTCTCATGGATGCCGCCCGGCAGGCGTGCCGGCGCGTGGACCAGATAGTAGATCTCGACCTCCATCTCCGGGAGGCCGCGCTCGGTGAAGGTCGGAACGTCGGGGAAGCTCGGAAAGCGCTTCGCGCCGGTCACGGCGAGTGCCCGCAGGCCTCCGCCTTGAAGGAGGCCGGCCGCGGAGCCGAGGGACGCGACACCCCAGCCGGTCTCGCCCTTCGACACGCTGAGCACCGCCGGCGCGCCGCCTCGATACGAAACGTGGCGCGACTGGTTGGTGTCGCCGACCACCTTCCGGAGCATCTCGGCCGCAATATGCGGGATCGAACCTGCCCCGGAACTGGAATAGTCGAGCTTCTCCGATTTCGGAGAGCGCAGCACATCGATCGCCTCCTCCACGGTCTTGGCCGGGAAATCGGGGCTGACGATGAAGACGAGCGGCGCCGTGCAGACGGTCGAGACCCAGTCGAAATCGGCAAGCGGATCGTACCGCGTCCCCTCCGCGTGCATGCTCGGCCAGATCGCGAACGAGGACGACTCGGACAGGAGCAGGCTGTAGCCGTCGGCCGTCTGGCGCCTCAGCCAGTCACAGGCGATGGTGCCACTCGCTCCGGGGCGGTTCTCGACGATGACGCGCGAGTTCGGCATCGCGCGCATCATCCCGTCCATGATCAGGCGCGCCGCGACATCCGTCGAACCGCCGGGCGGATAGCCGTTCGACAGGATGATCGGGCGCTCGGGAAAGGTCGCCGCGTTGGCACGCGAAACGGCAGCCGAAAAGGCCAAGGCGGCCAGACAGTCACGGCGTCTCAATCGATCCTCCCGAGCATCGCCTGTTCATTCATTCGAACGTTTATCGTTATTCTGCTGCCTCGCAGGGGACAAGACGGCTGCGCGCAAAATGCGAATTCCGCGACAATTACGGGGGCTCGGAAAGTGCGCATGGGAGACGGGAGCGATCGAGGGTAGGTCCCGGCACTCCAATAAATGGCACTCAAAGGCGGGGTCATTCGACCGATTTGCAATTCGTTCGAACTTTTGGTTTGGGTGTCGGCAGATCGCGGCCGGTCTGATGCGCCGCGTTAAAAAGGGGTTCGATGCTCGACGGCGTTCTCAAAGGGATCCGGGTCATCGATCTCACGCAGAATGTGGCGGGTCCCTACTGCACCCAGGTGCTGGGGGACCTCGGCGCGGAGGTGATCAAGGTCGAGCGGCCCGGGCGCGGCGACGACACGCGCGACTGGCGCCCGCCGTCGGCGGGCGACCACAGCGCGACCTTCCTTTCGCTGAACCGCAACAAGCGCAGCATCTGCATCGACCTGGACAATCCGGCAGGGATCGAAACCCTGAGGGCCCTGATCGCGGCCTCGGATGTCGTGATCCACTCCATGAAGCCCGGCAGCGCCGAGGCGCGCGGCCTCGGCTATGACG
>JAFAEL010000229.1 GCA_023423995.1 Pseudomonadota bacterium
CACCGGCTCCGTTCCGCGCAAGAAGGACAATCCGGCCGTCCCGACCACGCCATCGGAGCAGATCGAATCGACGCACCAGGCCTTCGAGGCCGGTGCGACGCTCGTGCACATCCACGTGCGCAACGACGACGAGACGCCGTCCTCCGATCCTGCCCGCTTTGCGGCCGTGCAGGAGGGGGTCGCCAAGCATTGCCCCGGGATGATCATCCAGTTTTCGACTGGCGGACGCGGGCGTGACCAGGCGGCCCGCGGATCGTCGCTCTACCTCAAGCCGGACATGGCATCGCTCTCGACCGGCTCGGTCAATTTCCCAACGATCATCTACGAGAACCACCCGACCCTGGTGGAGGATCTGGCCACGAAGATGCGCGACAACGGTATTTTGCCCGAGATCGAGATCTTCGATCTGTCCCACATCCATGGCGCTCGCCGGCTGGTGGAGGCAGGCCTGATGAACGATCGCCCACACGTCCAGTTCGTGATGGGCGTAAAGAACGCGATGCCTGCCGAGGAGCATCTCGTCGACACCCTGTTGGCAGAGACGAAGCGCGTCCTGCCGAATGCCACCTGGACGGCTGCTGGAATCGGGCGCAACCAGGCTGTGGTGATGGATTGGGCGCTGGCACGGGGAGCGAACGCCGTTCGTACCGGCCTCGAGGACAACATCCGCGTCGACAAGGATCGGCTGGCAGCGAGCAATGCGGAACTCGTCACGCTCGCGGCGGAGAGAATCGCCCGCCACGGACGCCGGGTGGCAAACGCGACCGAGGCACGGCAGCTTCTCGGTCTTCGGTCCAACCCGGCCTGAGATGAGGCCCGGGAGACGGACGTCTCTCGTGAGACATGACTGATACGCTACCCCTCTCCGTTTTCGTCATCGCGAAGAACGAGGTCGATCGGCTGGGCGACACCCTGCGCGCCGTCCGGGAACTCACGGACGACCTCGTTGTGGTCGATTCGGGGTCGACGGACGGCACGATCGAACTGGCCCGGTCACTGGGGGCGCGTGTCGTTCACCGGGATTGGGAGGGCTACGGGCCGCAGAAGCGCTTCGCCGAGGAGCAGTGCCGCCATGACTGGCTGCTCAACCTTGATGCCGACGAGGTCGCGCCGCCTGAACTAGTGGCCGAGATCCGCAGCCTCTTTCGCCAGCCGGGAGGGGCGGCCTCGGACGCCTTCCGAATCGGCATCGCGGAGATATTTCCGGGGGAGGGTCGGCCTCATCCGCTGGCTTATACCCTCTGGCCGGTCCGGCTCTATCGCCGAAGCCGGGGACGCTACTCCGCATCGCCGGTTCATGATCGGGTCGAGCTCGAGGATAGCGTCAGCGTAGGACGCCTGCGCCACAAGCTGCATCACTTCTCCGTTCGGTCTCTCGGCGACCAGCTTGAGAAGCTGAACCGCTACTCGAACCAGCAAGCCGACGATCTGGAGGCGCGCGGCGTCCAGATCCCGACCTGGCGATTATTCTTCGAGTTCCCCGCGGCGTTCCTGAAGGCGTATCTCGGTCGCCGGCACTTCGTGCGAGGCACCTATGGCTTTCTGACAGCGGTGAACTACGCCATCTCGCGCCATCTTCGGCTGGCCAAGCATTACGAGCGCAGGCGAATCCAGGGGAAAGGGAGCGGATCGCGCGGCATTCGTTGACGGGAGGGCCGGCGACGTGCGAGGAACCCCGCCCAACGGAGACGTGGCCGAGAGGCTGAAGGCGGCGGTTTGCTAAACCGTTATACGGCCAAAAGCCGTATCGAGGGTTCGAATCCCTCCGTCTCCGCCAGCCCTGACTTTCTGTCTGGCGAACCGGGATGACGCCGATTCGGCGCGTCATTCTCGCGGGCATCTCCGAGGCTTGGATGGCGGCGGATCATCGCGAGGGCATGTACGCCATCGCCTTCTCGACGAGTCTCGGTGCGGGCTACGGCGTCGTCATCCTCGAGAACGGCCGGTTTCGCGGCGGAGATTCCCGGATGGCCTATTCTGGCTTCTACAGCCTTTCGGGCGACATGCTCTCTGCCGACATTCAGGTCAGCACCCACACGGACAATCCGAAGCTGACCTCGTCGTTCGGATTGGAGACGTTCACTCTCGCCCTCCACGGCAACTTCGCCGAAGACCCGGCCACCTTGATCGGGATCTCGCCCGACGCGGTGAAAGTCGATTTCCGTGCGACCCTGCGGAAGATCCACGAGCCTGAGCGCGCCCCCGAACTCCGGTAGGCGCGTCGCGAGGCTCGCTCCTCGCCGGTGATCAGCGCCTCAGCGCCGGGCCAGCCAGATGACGTGGCGCGAACCGCCGCCGCCCCCGGCTCGGGCGCGCACCTTGACCTCCTCGACGGCGAATCCGGTCCTGCGGAGCCTCTCGGTGAAGTGGCGGTCCGGCCCGGACGACCACACGGCGAGCAATCCGCCGGACTTCAGCGCGGCCCGGGCGGCGCCTAGGCCGGCATGATCGTAGAGCGCATCGTTGGCCTCGACAGTCAGCCCATCGGGGCCGTTGTCGACATCGAGCAGGATGGCGTCCCATTGCTGGCGGGACCTGCGGATGAGCGCGGCCACGTCCCCTTCGTGGATCGTCACGCGTGGATCTTCGAGAGAATCACCGAAGATCCCGGAGAGCGGTCCGCGAGCCCATTCGACGACGGCCGGGACGAGTTCGGCCACTGTGATGGCGGCCTCGGGCCCGAGCAGCGCTTCGGCGGCCCGCAGCGTGAAGCCCATGCCAAGGCCGCCGATCAGCATCTGCGGGCGGGGCGTGCGGAGCCGCTCGCAGACGAGCCGGGCGAGCGCCTCTTCCGAGGTGAAGAGGCGCGTATTCATGAGCTCGTTCTGGCCGAGCCGGATGGAGAACTCGCTTCCCCGCTGCATGAGGCGGAGTTCGCCGCCACCTGGGATGCGGGCGGTATCGAGGTGAATCCACGGGATCATCCCTCGGAACTAAGGGCGCCCCAATCAGGATGCCAGACCATCTTCACAGACGAGAGAGCCCCGGCCTAGGATCGCGGTACGTGTTGTGAGCCAGCGACGCGCGAGATCGCGGCACCGGGGGAGGATGATGATGCCGAAGATGCTGGAGCGGTCGCTCGAGGAGCTTTTTCGGGACGATCCCGAGCGCGCCGATGCCGTGGTTTTCGGCCGGAGGCTGGTCAACCGGCGCGGCCTGCTCGGCGCGACCGCCGTTGGCGGGGTCGGGGCCGCGATCGGCGCAACCATTCCTTTCGAGGCGGAGATGCCGATAGGGCTCGTCCCTGCAGCCCTCGCCCAGGCCGGCGCCGCTCCGGCCGGAAGCGCTGCCAAGCCCACCTCTGGACCGCAGATCCTCGAATTTCCCGGCAAGGAGAAGGGCCTCGTCGTTCTCGGCGAGCGGCCACTCGTCGCCGAGACGCCCGAGCATCTCCTCAACGACGAGACGACGCCGACCGCCAAGTTCTTCATTCGCAATAACGGCCAGATGCCCGAGGCAGCGACCAGTCCCGACGCCTGGAAGCTGGTCGTCGATGGTGAGGTCGATCAGAAGCTGGAACTGACGCTCGGCGAGTTGAAGGCGCGGTTCTCGCCCAGAACCTACCGCATGGTGCTGGAATGCGGCGGGAACGGCCGCTCGGCGTTTCAGCCGGAGGCGCGAGGAAATCCGTGGACCAATGGCGGGGCGGGCTGCGCCGAATGGACCGGGATCCCGCTTGCCGACGTCCTGAAGGCGGCCGGCGTGAAGGACAGCGCGAGGT
>JAFAEL010000087.1 GCA_023423995.1 Pseudomonadota bacterium
CCTTCGTGGTCAACCGCATCACCAGCGAGTTCAGGACATCGTACCTTCGCCCGCCGAAGCCCGATGAAGAGGCAAAGCCGTCGCAGCTTCCCGGCGAGGATGTCGCGATCGAGGTGGTGAACGGAACCTGCGCGAGGACATTCCCGCAGCGCCTCTGAGCCGCCAGTCACACCGGGGGCGAGCCGGCCAATTCCTTGTCGCGCGCCCGCAGTTCCGTCTTGAGGACCTTGCCGTAATTGTTCTTCGGAAGGCTCTCGACGAAGACGTAGTCCTTGGGGCGCTTGAAGCGGGCGATCTGGGATAGGCAGAGCTGGTCGAGCTCCGGGGCGGAGGCCTCACCGACCACATAGGCCACGACGACCTCGCCCCAATCCGAGTCGGCACGGCCGATAACGGAGACCTCCCGCACGCCCGGATGGGTCAGCAACACCTCTTCCACCTCGCGGGGATAGATGTTGGTGCCCCCGGAGATCACCACATCCTTCGAGCGGTCCTTCAGGGTGAGATAGCCTTGCGGGTCGAAGGACCCGACATCCCCCGTGTGGAGCCATCCTCCGCGCAAGGTCGACGCCGTCGCCTCCTCGTTCTGCCAGTAGCCCAGCATCACGGCATCTCCGCGCGCGACCACCTCGCCGGTCTCACCCGCCGGGAGCGCCCTCCCCTCGCCATCGGCCGCGTGGGTCTCGATCCCTCCGTAGGCGCGCCCCACGGAGGCGAGTCTCGCCAGCCAATCCCGATGGTTGCGATCGGCGATCTCTGCTTTGGACAGCGTCGTGATCGTCATGGGGCTTTCGCCCTGCCCGTAGATCTGGGCAAAGCGCGGCCCGAAGCGATCAAGCGCAGCGAGGGAATCTTCCACGTACATGGGCGCTCCGCCGTAGATGATGGTGCGGATCGATTCCGGATCGAATTCGCGCGCGCCTGCGACGAGCCGCTTCACCATGGTCGGGGCGGCGAACATCGACATCCCGCGCCACTTCGCGAAGGTCTCCGCGATCTCGTCCGGCTCGAACCCTCCGCTCTCAGGCACGACGTTGATTCCGCCCCGCAACACATGGGCCATGATGTACAGCCCCGAGCCGTGGCTCATCGGAGCTGCGTGGAGGATCGAGTTGCCCCGTGCGATCGGGTCCACCTCGAGGGCATAGGCGAAGGAGGCGGCCATCAGGTTGCCGTGGCTCAGCATCGCGCCCTTAGGCCGACCCGTCGTGCCGCTGGTATAGAAGAGCCAGGCGAGGTCGTGCTGCCCTCGCGGCACGATCGGCACGGCGTTGCCGCCGGCCAGCGTCTCGAAGGCCGGGCCGTCCAGCCGGATCATCCGCTCCAGGGAGGCAGGCGCGTGGCTTGCGGCCGCGCTCTCGGTGTCGCCCGAGACGAAACAGACGCGTGCCCCGGAATGCTCGAGCACGTAGGCGAGTTCGGCCCCGTGCAGCTTGGCGTTCACCGGAACCGCGACCAGTCCCGCGTGCCAGATCGCGAACAGCGCCTCGACATAGGCCGGGTGGTTCTTGGCGAAGATCGCGACGCGATCGCCAAGCCTGAGCCCGAGATCGCCCGTCAGCGCTCCGGCGATTCGGGCAACCCGTGCGCCGAACGCCCCATATGCTCGCACGGTCGCGAGTGCGTGCCCGAGCGCCGGGGCATCCGGTTCAGCCTTCGCCGTGCGTTCGAGCCAGAGCGCGATGTTCATCCGGACCCACCCCCGTTTCCACCCATTTGCGACGGATTGGATAACCTTCTCCGCCCAGGAGGGAAGCCGTCTCGTAGAGGGGCAGACCTACTACGGAGCTGTAGGACCCGACGAGGCCGAGCACGAAAGCGGCCGCGAAGCCCTGGATGGCATAGCCGCCGGCCTTGCCGCTCCATTCCCGCGAGGCGAGATAGGCGGCGACCTCCTCGTCCGAGAGGCGCTTGAACTTCACCCGGGTCTCGACGAGCCGCTGGCGAACCCGCCCCGCGGGCGTGACGAGGCAGAGGCCCGTGTAGACGCGGTGGGCACGGCCCGAAAGAAGGAGGAGGCACCTTCGCGCCTCCTCCTCCGTCTCCGCCTTGGGAAGAACGCGGCGCCCGACGCCGACGACGGTGTCGGCTGCAAGCAGGTAGGATCCGCCCTTCGCCCCGAGAGCATCCGCCTTTTCGCGGGCAAGCCGCCGGGCGAGATCGCGCGGCAACTCACCCTTGCGCGGCGTCTCGTCGATCTCTGCGGCGCTGACCTCGTCGGGCTCGATCCCGATCTGCCGCAGGAGCGCCAAACGACGGGGCGATGCCGAGGCGAGCACGAGCCGAGTCGCACGACTCCCGGACTCGCTTGCGACCGGAGCGCCTACCGCATCGATACCCGCTTCCACGTCCCACCTTGTCTGCCGCAATCGGCCGGGAACTTAGAGAGGGCCGGCGAGCTTGTGAACCGCGACCGCCTTCGCGGCCGACCAGCACGGAGCCGTCATGTCCAGCAAGCTCGATCACGCGATCGCGGAAGCCGCCCGCGAAACGAGCGAAGCCGTCACGAACAGCATCGTGACCATCGCGGCGCGCCTCCCGATCCTGGCGAGAGCTGCCCTCATGCCGACACCGGACGGCTTGGCGGAATGGCACAGAGCCTCCTCCGAGAAGCCGGTCGCCGCCTGGGAAGCGGCATTTGCGGTAGGCGCCGCCTGGAACGCGATGCTGTGGCGGACGCTGATTTCGCCCGCCACGCCTACAGGGATGGCCCATGAGGCGCTGGTCCTCGTCCGGGCAGCATCAAGGCCCGGTCATGACCGCGTTCGCGCGAACGCAGAGAGGCTCGGTCGCCTCGGGTAGCTACGAGGCGGGGTTCTCCGGGTCCGCCTTTTCCTGCGCCACCACCGGAACGCTGGCATGCTGCCGTCGCAACCGGCGGAAATGCATGACGCCGAGCGGGATCGTTCCCAGGTACAAGGCGGTGATGATGACGAGCGCCTCGAAGGGGAAGCTCACCACGAGCCCGAATACGGCGACCGTCAGCACGAAAATCGGCAGCACCCAGTCCCGCGGGATCCGCTTGCCCCAGGTCTTTCCCGAATAGGTCGGGACGGTCGACACCATCAGCAGGGCGATCACCAGGACATAGCCAAGGATGACGGGCAGGAACATCCAGTCCGACGGCCACCCGAGAAAGTGCAGGTAGATCGGCAGGAGCACGGTTCCGGCGCCCGCCGGAGCCGGCATGCCGACGAAGAAGTCCTTTCGCCATTCCGGCCGGTCCGGATCCTCGATCATCACGTTGAAGCGCGCGAGCCTCAGCCCGGTCGCGATCGCGAAGATCAGCGCGACGATCCAGCCGAACGCCTTCGCGTCGTGCAGGATGAAGCTGTAGAGGACGAGCGCTGGCGCGACCCCGAAATTCACGAAATCGGCGAGAGAATCGAGTTCCGCCCCGAAACGGGAGGTGCCCTTCAAGAGCCGTGCGACCCGACCATCGACCCCGTCCAGAACGGCCGCAACGACGATGGCGATGATCGCCGGCTCGAGTCGTCCTTCATAGGCGAGCCGAATCGCGGTCAGCCCGAGACAGAGCGCGATCAGCGTGATGAGATTGGGGGCGATCACCCGGAAAGGGACCGGCTTGTTGAACAACCGGCGCCGGGGTTCGACGGGATCGGGAACGAAAGGCTGCAGGATATCGCTCATGCCGCTCGGCTCATGCTCCCGGGAAGCTAAGTGCCGCACGATCAAGCGGCAACCAGCGGCGCGATCCAATCATGACGCGAGATACATGCGAGGCGCTTCCGTGCCGCGCAGATCCGCGAGCACGGTCTCGCCTGCCACTGCCTTTTGCCCCACGCCAACGAGAACCTGAGTTCCACTCGGCAGATAGACGTCCACGCGCGAGCCGAAGCGGATAAGCCCGAACCGCTGGCCGGTCGCGACGCTCTCGCCTTCCTTGACCCAGTCCACGATGCGCCTCGCAACGAGGCCTGCGATCTGGACGACCCCCACCGACACGCCCTCCGTCTCGATCACGAGCGCATTCCGCTCATTGTGTTCGCTTGCCTTGTCGAGATCGGCGTTCAGGAACAGCCCGGGCGTGTAGGCGATCCGCGTGATGCGGCCATTCACGGGCGCCCGGTTCACGTGGCAGTCGAACACATTCATGAAGACCGAGATGCGGAGCATCGGGAGCTCGGGCAGGCCCATCTCCGTCGGCGGCACGACGTCGGCGATCATGCTGATGCGGCCATCTGCGGGCGAGATGACGAGGCCGTCCCGCACAGGCGTGACGCGCTGCGGGTCGCGGAAGAAGTAGCAGACCCAGAGCGTGACGATCAGGAGCACCCAGAAGAGCGGCGTCCAGAAGAAGCCCAGGATGACGGCCGCCGCGAATGCGATCGCGATGAACGGGTAGCCCTCGCGGCGGATCGGCACGAAGAGCCGCCGGATCGATTCGTAGATGTCTGTCATGTCGCCCTGTTTGGTGCCGCGCCTTGAACCCGCGGATTGCAGGATGAGTTGGGGGCGTCAACCGGCCATAGTCACGCGGAGCGAAGGCTGCTCGTCTGCCCTCGCCTTTTCCAAGGTCTCCATCGCCTCGGCGGCCTTGCGCTGCCGGTCCCACATTGCCGCATAGACGCCGTTCGCGGCCAGAAGGTCGCCATGCGTGCCCCGCTCCACGATGATCCCCCCATCGAGGACGATGATTTCATCGGCCCCGACGACTGTCGACAGGCGATGCGCGATCACGATGGTCGTCCGGTCCCGGGAGACGCGCTCCAGCGCATCCTGGATGTCCTTCTCCGTGAACGAATCGAGCGCAGAGGTGGCTTCGTCGAGGATCAGGATTGGAGGCGCCTTGAGGATCGTCCGGGCTATGGCGACGCGCTGCTTCTCACCGCCGGAGAGCTTGAGGCCACGCTCGCCGACCGGCGTGTCGTAGCCTTCGGGCAGGCTGCGGATGAAGCCATCGATCTGGGCGAGCTTCGCGGCTTCGGCGATCTCGGCCGGAGTGGCGTCGGCCCGACCATAGGCGATGTTGTAGCCGATCGTGTCGTTGAACAGGACCGTGTCCTGGGGGACCATGCCGATAGCCGCACGCAAGCTCGCCTGCTGGACCTCCGCAATGTTCTGTCCGTCGATGGTGATCCGGCCGCTGGTGGGCTCGTAGAACCGGAATAGCAGCCGTGAGATCGTCGACTTGCCGGCCCCAGACGGCCCCACGATGGCCACCGTCCGGCCTGCCGGGATCGTGAAGCTGATGCCCTTCAGAATTGGCCGCGCGGGGATGTAGGCGAAGTGGACGTCCTCGAAACGGACCTCGCCCTCGCGGACCAGAAGCGGCTGCGCACCCGGCCGGTCCTGGATCTCCGGATGCCGCTCGATGATCCGGAACATGTCGTCGATGTCGATGAGTGCCTGTTTGATCTCCCGGTACAGCATGCCCATGAAGTTCAGCGGGATGTAGAGCTGCACGAGCATCGCGTTGACGAGCACGAAGCTCCCGACCGACACGCGGCCGGCCATGATATCGCGGGCGGCGAGGAGCATGATGATCGTCATGCCCACCGAGAAGATTACGGCTTGGCCGGAATTGAGCACGGCGAGCGACGTGTAGGTCTGCGTCGAGGCGCGTTCGTAGCGCTGCATCGATCGGTCGTAACGCTCGGCTTCGCGACGCTCCGCTCCGAAGTATTTGACGGTCTCGTAGTTCAGCAGCGAATCGACAGCGCGGATATTCGCGTCCGTATCGGACTCGTTCATCTGCTTGCGGATCGAGATCCGCCACTCAGTGGCCTTGTAGGTGTAGCCGAGATAGACGGCGACCATGAGGATCACCACGACCGAGTAGAGCCAGTCGAACTCGTAGGCCAGGATCCCGATCACGAGGACGAACTCGATGATCGTCGGGATCAGTTGCAGGACGAACAGGCGAGAGAGCTCCTCGATGCCGTTGCGCCCACGCTCCAGCACGCGCGTGAGGCCGCCGGTCTTGCGCTCCAGATGGAAGCGCAGCGAGAGCGC
>JAFAEL010000005.1 GCA_023423995.1 Pseudomonadota bacterium
CAGCGGAGTGAGGATGCGCAGGAGGGCATAGGCACCCTCCTCCCCCGCATCGGCGCGCCGCAGTGCCTCGGCGGCCTGGAAGACCATGCTGCGGGCCTGCTCGGTCGGCACCAGCAGCTTGGCGAGCTGGCGCTGCATCAGCGGCATCTCGACCAGACGCCTGCCGAAGGCCATGCGGCGATGCGCGATGAACAGCGCTTCCGTGGTGGCGCGCCGCATCATGCCCGCGGCGCGGACGCCGTTGGACAGGCGGGAGTTGTTCACCATGTCGGCCATCTGCCGGAAGCCCGCCTCCGGCTCGCCGACCAGCCAGGCTACGGCGCCGTTCATCGTCACCTCGCCCGAAGCCATGGAGCGGGTGCCGAGCTTGTCCTTCAGCCGGACGATGCGGTGGTGGTTCCGCGTGCCATCCGGCAGGCGGCGCGGCAGCAGGAAGAGCGACACGCCCTTCAGCCCGGGTGGCCCACCCTCACGGCGCGCCAGCACCATGGCGAGCGCGGCATCGGGGTTGGAACAGAACCATTTGTCGCCGCTGAGCGACCAGCTGCCATCCTCGCGTGGCGAGGCCGTCACCGCCGTCGCGGCGATGTCCGAGCCTGCTCCCTGCTCCGTCATGAACATCGAGCCCTGGTTGAGCGCGTCCAGGTCCTGGCTGGTCAGGGCGGGAAGGTAGCGGGCCACCAGGGCCGGATCGCCGAACTTGCGCAGGGTCCGGGTGAGGCTGTCGGTCATGCTGACGGGGCAGCAGAGGCCGAACTCGGCCTGCACGAAGAGGTAGGTCAGCAGGTACTTGGCGGCCGGTGGCATGGGAGCGTCCCAGCCCAGCACCCCTCCGCGGTGCGACAGGGCCGCCAAGCCGAACTCGCCGAAAGCGAGCTGCTCCATGGTCCGGTAGGCCGGATGATAGTCGACCGATTGCAGATCCTCGCCGCGGCGGGTCCGGTGCCGCAGCTCCGGCGGGTTGCGGTCGGCCTGATGAGCCAGGGCATCGAGTTCGCCGCCCGCCAACCGGCCCAGCCGGTCGATATGCGGCGCAAGATGCTCGACCAGATCGGGAGGCAGGTAGAGGCGCGCCAGCCGGGCAAAGTCAGGATCCGCGCGGTACAGGTTCAGCCCCTGGCTGTCGGGGATGGCGGCCGCGCCGGAAGGCGGGGGCAGGGGACGGATGTGCATGCGTTGCCTCCAGTCTTTTTCTGCCGAGGAGCCTCTCCGCAGCGAGGTCCG
This sequence comes from Pseudomonadota bacterium, assembly GCA_023423995.1. Lineage (GTDB taxonomy): Bacteria > Pseudomonadota > Alphaproteobacteria > Rhizobiales > Beijerinckiaceae > Enterovirga. The sequence continues at coordinate 1,225 of JAFAEL010000005.1, forward strand.
CCTGCCAATCGATTTGTTTGCGGGGGCCGTTGAGCTAGGCTCAAACCCCATGAGGATCCGGCGCCTTCCTTCCCTGACGGCCTTGCGGAACTTTGAGGCGGCTGCGCGCCACCTGAGCGTCACTCGGGCGGCGAACGAACTCGCCGTCACGCCTGGCGCGGTCAGCCGTGGGGTGCGGCAGTTGGAGCACGAGCTTGGCGTTAGCCTGTTCCTGCGTAGCGCCACCGGGCTGGCGCTCACCCCGGCTGGCGAGATGCTCTTCGCGGCCGCGCGGGACGGCTTCGACTGCGTCGCGGCGGGGGTGAACAACGTCCGGCAGGTGGCGCCAGGGCGGCTCACACTGGGGGTGTACTCGCTCTTTGCCAGCCGCTGGCTGATCCCACGCTGGCACAAACTGCGTGAGCGGCACCCGGATCTCGAGATCGATCTGCAGACATGTACCGATCCGGCGGCGATGGTGCCGGGCAGCTTCGACGCAGCGATCGCCGTGACCGACATGCAGCCCCGACCTGGCATGGCAATGCAGAGGCTGGTGCCGATTGAGATGATGCCGGTTTGCTCACCGGCCACGGCCAATGGGTGCGACTGGCAGCGCGTGACGTTGCTGCATTCGCGCCAACGTCCAGAGGACTGGGCCCGCTGGCTGGACGCAGCGGGAATGAAAGGCCGTGATCCTCATGCCGGGCTGTCCTTTGACAGCATCGCCCTGGCCATCGATGCGGCTGCGGAAGGCTTGGGGGTCGCGCTCACCATCCGAGCGCTAGCTGGGGCGGATCTCGCTGCGCGCCGTGTCGTGGCGCCACATCATTTTATCCGGCCCACCAGCCGATCGTTCACGTTGCTTCACCAAGCGAGCCGACATCTTGATCCAGTCCTGATGACGCTGCGTGGCTGGTTGCTTGAAGAGGCTGCAATGGCGCGCTGACCCCGTCTGCCCTGCCTGTGGCGGAGCCAAAGCCGTGCGAGGGGTGTCCGCCTTTGGGAGCGGGTCCTGCGTCTCCCCCGGGCTGCTATAGGCGCGAAGCTGCCGATCCTGGACCTCACTAGCCCTACGCTGCCTTGCAGGTGATCGCGACTGGACAGGAAGTAAGGCACCTACTCAAAGCCGCATGGGATGGGGAGATTATCGAATAAATTAGAAACCTAGCTGGCTGCTTTGACGGTCGACCGTGACAGAGGAACTGGTCAGCCCAACCGCGCACCCGAGATGCGGACAAGTTCCGCTTTCGCCGCGAAGTCCGCTGCCACCATCCGCGCCGACTCCTCAGGGGTGGCCGCCTGCACTGTGTAGCCATTCGGGATCAGGTGCCGGTCCCGGATCATCGGCTCCTCCAACACCGCGGCGACGTCCTGTTGAATGCGGGACAGCAGCGCCTCGGGCGTGCCCTTCGGGGCGAACAGCCCGAACCAGGTGCGTGGGTCGATCTCCGGATATCCCGCCTCGGCCAGGGTCGGCACCTCCGGCAGCTGCGGCAGGCGCGTGGGACGGCCCACGGCGAGGGCCCGCAACGCGCCCGCCGTCAGGAACTCACGCGCCGAGGCCACGCCCGCCAGGGTACCCTGCACCTCGCCCCTCACCGTCGCCAGCACGACCGGTGTCAGGCCACGATAGGTTACCTGTGCGATGTCCAGCCTCTCGCGCACCTTCAGCGCCCCTGGCCGCGCCCGCGCCGCCGCCGCCAGCGTCGCGTTTTCCACCGTGACCGTCTGCCCCCAGCGCGCTGTCAGCCTTTCCGCCAGGATCCCGCGCCAGGGTGCCCAGGCCGCCACCCGGCGGATAGGGCACGATCCGCACCGGCTTCGCAGGCCAGTTCATGCGCGCGCGCATTCTCTTTGGGCAGGATTACCTGTGCAGGGAGTAGCGTGACGCGGAAAGAGACGTTTCTGGCGCCCTGATCCGGAACTCGCTAGGTTGCTAGTATTTCGAAATTCGGAGCAATGCTTGCCGGACGATCGCGAAGAGCCGTCAACCCTCGCCTCCCGCGTCCATGCGCGACTGCGGGAGGATGTAATCTCCGGCGCGCTGCCGCCTGGATCGAAGCTGACCCTGGAGGGGTTGCGCCGCCGCTATAAGGTCGGCATGACGCCGCTGCGAGAAGCGCTCTACCGCCTGTCAACCACGTTGCTGGTGGAGGCGCATGACCAGCGCGGCTTCCGCGTCGCCGCCCTTAACTTGGCCCATTTCGAACAGGTGGTGAGCGCGCGGGAACGACTGGAAACACTGATGCTGGAAGATTCGATACGCGCAGGCGACGCTACTTGGTCCCTGCGCGTCGCGGAATCGCATCGAGCGCTAGACGCGCTGACCATGTATGAGGGGCAGGGTTCCGACATGTTGAATCCGGCTTGGCGGCTAGCGCACCACCAGTTCCACTACGAGACGCTGTCGGGCAGCCGGCACTTTATCCAGGACCTGTTCCACGCCATCCTGTGGGACCATTCTAGCCGCTACCGCAACATCCTGCGGCCGCCGCCGCTGGATGAAACGGTGCTGAAATCCGACCATGCCAAGCTCGCGGAAGCCGTTCTGGCACGAGATGTGGAAATGGCGGTGCTGATCCTGCGGCGTCACATCCGCCATGGCTCGGCTTCTATCAGAAAAGCATTGAAGAAAGAAAATTTCGAAAATCCTTGACCAGTCTAGCCGGACCTTTACGCTTCGCCATCAACAAGGAAAGCAGGCGCGGCGCACCAAAGGCGGGGAATAGGACATGATCGGGCGTAGACATCTATTGGCCATGGCGGGTGGGGAACTGCTCGGCAGGCCGGCCCTTGTGGCGGCGCAACCGCAACGTGTGCTCCGCTTCATTCCACAGACTGATATCGCGGGCTTCGATCCGATCTTCTCCTCCACCCAGGTGACGCGGAA
>JAFAEL010000047.1 GCA_023423995.1 Pseudomonadota bacterium
CGACGCCTATGAGACGGGCCGGCGCGAGGAGGGCGCGAACCCCCAGCACGCCGCCGACGTCTCGCTCGTCTGGTTCGAACATGTCGACCGGTTCTGGGATTTCGATCCCGTCCAGTTCGCCTTCGGCGTGATGACCCGCTCGAAGGCCATCACCTACGACAACCTGCGGCTGCGGGCGCCGGAATTCGTCGACAAGGTCGACCGGACCTTCGCGGAAGGCGTCCGGCGGGCCGGCTTCGATGTGAATCTCGACAAGCCGGTCGTCCCGATGTTCCAGCCCTTCAAGCTGCGCGAGATGCGGATCGAGAACCGCACCGTCCTGTCGCCCATGTGCATGTACTCCGCCCAGGAAGGCGTGCCCGGCGACTGGCACCTCGTCCATTACGGCTCCCGTGCGATCGGCGGCGCGGGCCTCCTCTTCACGGAAATGACCTGCGTCGGGCGGGATGCCCGCATCACGCCCGGCTGCACGGGAATGTGGAACGACGAGCAGGAGGCCGCCTGGAAGCGTATCGTTGGCTTCGTCCACGCGAACTCGGCCGCGAAGATCTGCCTCCAGCTGGGCCATGCCGGCCGGAAGGGGGCGACCAAGCTCATGTGGGAGGGCATGGACCGCCCGCTCGAGGAAGGTGGATGGGAGGTCCTGTCGGCCTCTCCGCTGCCCTATTATCCGGACAGCCAGATGCCGCGCGAGATGAGCCGCGCCGACATGGACAGGGTGAAAGCCGAGTTCGTCCAGGCCACGCTGCGTGGTGAGCGTGCCGGCTTCGACATGGTCGAGATGCACGCCGCCCACGGCTACCTGCTCGCGAGCTTCCTCTCCCCGCTAACGAACCGGCGCACGGACCAGTATGGCGGCTCGCTCGAGAACCGCATCCGCTTCCCGCTCGAGGTTTTCGAGGCGATGCGCGAGGTCTGGCCCGCGCACAAGCCGATGTCCGTCCGCCTGTCTGCGACGGACTGGGCCGAGGGTGGCCTGTCGGCGGAGGATTCTGTCGAGATCGCGCGCGCCTTCGCCCGCGCCGGCGTCGACCTCGTGGATGTCTCGACGGGACAGACCGTCCGTGAGGCGCGTCCGATCTATGGCCGGATGTTCCAGACGCCCTTCTCCGACCAGATCCGGAACGAGGCGAAGGTCGCGACCATGTGCGTCGGCAACATCACGACGGCCGACCAGGTGAACACGATCCTGGCGGCGGGCCGCGCTGACCTCGTCGCCCTCGGCCGGCCTCACCTCGTCGATCCCGCCTTCACCCTGAAGGCTGCCGCCTGGTACGGCGCGGCCGCGATCCATTGCCCGCCGCAATACGCGCCCGGCAAGGACCAGATCTTCAGGAACAGCGTTCGGGACCGCGCGGACCTGGACGACCTGAAGATCCGCGGCAAGCCGAAGACACGCGCCGAGCTTGCCATGGGCCGGGACACCCCTCTTGCAGCAGAGTGACTGTCGCGCCACACTTGTTGTGGGCCGGCAACACCTGGAGGTCTGCATGACGGATGTCGCGTTGCTTGAACGACGTGTCACCACCCTCGAGCAGGAGGTCGAGGGTGAGAAGCTCGTCACGCGGCATATCCTGGAGCAGACGCGCAGGAACGCCGACGATCTCGCGGTGATCAAGGCCCGTTTGGTTGCACACGACCGTCGCTTCGACAGCCACGACGCCCGCTTCGACCGGCTCGAAGGGGAGATCCGCGGCTTGAAGACCGACTTCGCGAACCTTCGACGGGATCTCCCGGCAATGGTCGCCGAGACGCTGCGCGAGGTTCTGCGCGAGCGGGACCGCTGACAGCGGGGTACCTGCCGCCTGGCTACCGCCCGGGATTGAACCCGCCGTAGCCTTGCATCGGCGGCGGAGGCGCGGAGGGCTGGTTCGTCGGGAAGAAGCGCCGGCTCGGCGCCTGGGCGGGCCGGACCTCGCGCCCCTGCGGCTCAGCCACGTCGATCTGGCCGGATGCGTTGGTGCGGCGCGATTCGCGCACGCTTTCGCTCCGCCCACGCCGGCCCTGCTCACGCTCCGGCCGCGAGGCAACGACGGGAGCGTCGTCGCCTTCCTTCGGCTCGGCGATGACCGTCGTGCCGCCTTTGCAATCCGTCAGCCAGACATCATAGACGGCGTGCTCGATCGCGTGCAGGCCCGGGCTCGCGGCGAACATCCAGCCCGTGAAGATGCGCCGATAGGTGTTCTCGAGGGTGACCTCGTCCACCTCGAGAAAGGCGTCCGTCAGCGGGCTCTCGGTGGCCGGGCGCGAATAGCAGACGCGCGGCGTGATCTGCAGGGCCCCGAACTGCACGGTTTCGTCGACCGAAACCTCGAACGAGATGATCCGTCCCGTGATCTTGTCGAGACCGTTGAACACGGCGGTCGGGTTCTTGATCTTGTCTGCCGAGGCTGGCGCGGCCGCAAGGGCCGCGACAAGCGCCGCCAAGCCCGCCGTCGCGTGTCTGATGTGCCGCATCGAGTAGGTCGCTAGCTCTGCCGCTTGATCTCGATTTCGAGGAACGCGAAGGGCTTGCCCGACCCGTTCACCACGTTGTGTTCCACCCCCTCGGGACGAAAGTAAGGCTTGGCGAAGCCGAGAGGCGCTTCCCGGACCACGTCGCCCGGCTCCTCCAGGATCAATTTCCCGTCGTCCAGCGGCACGACGACATAGTCGTGCCCGTGCCGGTGCCAGCCCGTCTCGGCGCCCTCGGCGAAGCTCCACTTGGTGACGACGACCTGGTCGTTGTCGACCATGACCTCTGGGACGGCTTTCTCGCGTGCCATGATCCTACCCTGCCTGCGGCTGGCGCAAATCGACGCCGTGGGTGCCGGGATGCGCGTCCGGACGTGCCACATCGCGACCGTCCGGCGACATGCCGTCGGCGTCATGCCCGAAGGGTGCCCAGCCATCCGGAGACCAGGCGACGTAATCGCCCGTGGCCGGCGGGCGCTCGCCGGCAGCGTTGGTCGAGCCCTGCGGCCGGTAGGCGTCCGGCGAGCCCGTCATGTTGGGAACGTAGGGCTTCTCCCACTCGCGGGGCACCCAGTTCTGCTCGGTCGGCGGAATGTCGTGGGTATGCGCGAGCCAGCCGCGCCAGCCGGGCGGGACCCGCGAGGCCTCTGCCTCGCCATTGTAGACCACCCAGCGCCGCTCCGGCCCGATCGACGGGTCGATCATGTGATCGGCCGCGCGATAGTACTGGTTGCCGAACTGGTCGGTGCCGACGAGCTGACCCTTCTGGCGCGTGTAGAGCCACGTGCCCCAGGTCTGGCCGTTCCACCAGGTGAAGGTGCGGGTCAGGAATTCTTTGAGCGTCATGAGCCGGGTCGCGGTTTCGCGACATATGACGATGGAGGCGCGCCCTGTCCAGGATGGCGCAACGCCGCTCGGATGCGGGCGCTCCTCCCGAGTCGTCCAGCCGGGCCGCGTTAACCATCCGCCACTGCCCTGCCGCCGCAAGACCTAGTGGCCCGACCGGGGCCACGCGGCGGCTTGTCCACAAGCTCCCAGGGCTCGAAACCCACCGAATCTCAGCCTGTTAGGGTTTTGTTAACAGCCGGAACAATCACTATATGTCGTAGGTTGCGTGAGTAGGCGGACCCCAGATTTGGGGATGAGTGTCATGTTTGCATCTTGTCGCTTCCGCACGACTCGGGCTAGCTCATCACCGTCTCAGGACGGCAATGCGCCGGCCGGCAGGCAACCTTCTGTCTTCTCGTCACGGACGACCCGGTCCCGGCACCCAGCCGGGGATCGCGGGATCGTGCGCGCCGGCGGAAGGCTCTGAGCGGGGCAGCTTCACGTTTCCGGTCGAGGACCGGACGTGTTCACGGGGATATCGATGCGGATCGAGCGGCGACACACCACGGCCAACACCTCGCCCTACGAGGCGATCCCGTTCCGGAAAACCGTGAGCGAGATCCGCAATCCGGACGGTTCGATCGTCTTCCGGCTCGAAGGCATCCAGGTCCCCGAGTCGTGGTCGCAGGTCGCCGCCGACGTCCTCGCGCAGAAGTATTTCCGCAAGGCCGGCGTCCCCGCGCGCCTCAAGAAGGTCGAGGAGAACGCCGTCCCGTCCTGGCTGTGGCGCTCGGTCCCCGACGAGGACGCTCTCGCCGAGTTGCCCGAATCGGAGCGCTACGTCTCCGAGATCTCCGCCACCCAGGTCTTCGACCGGCTCGCCGGATGCTGGACCTACTGGGGCTGGAAGGGCCGCTACTTCACGAGCGAGGAGGATGCGCGGGCCTTCTATGACGAGCTCCGCTTCATGCTGGCCGCGCAGATGTGCGCGCCGAACTCGCCGCAATGGTTCAACACCGGCCTGCACTGGGCCTATGGCATCGACGGCCCCGGCCAGGGCCATTTCTACGTCGACCCCTTCACGGGCAAGCTGACCCAGTCCGACTCGGCCTACGAGCACCCGCAGCCGCATGCCTGCTTCATCCAGGGCGTCGAGGACGACCTGGTGAACGAGGGCGGCATCATGGACCTCTGGGTCCGCGAGGCACGCCTCTTCAAGTACGGCTCGGGCACCGGCTCCAACTTCTCGCGCCTCCGCGGCGAGGGCGAGAAGCTGTCGGGCGGCGGCAAGTCCTCCGGCCTGATGTCCTTCCTGAAGATCGGCGACCGGGCGGCCGGCGCGATCAAGTCGGGCGGCACGACCCGCCGCGCCGCCAAGATGGTCGTCGTCGACATCGATCACCCCGACATCGAGACCTATATCGACTGGAAGGTCCGCGAGGAGCAGAAGGTCGCCGCGCTCGTCACAGGATCCAAGGTCGCTTCCAAGCACCTCAAGGCGGTGCTCAAGGCCTGCGTGAACTGCGAGGGCGAGGGCGACAGCTGCTACGACCCGGAGAAGAACCCGGCGCTGAAGCGCGAGATCAAGCTCGCCCGCCGCGCCCAGGTGCCGGACAACTACATCCGCCGCGTGATCCAGATGGCCAAGATGGGCCACACCACGCTCGACTTCCCGGTCCTCGACACCGACTGGGATTCGGAAGCCTATCTCACCGTCTCCGGCCAGAACTCCAACAACTCCGTGTCCCTGACGGACGACTTCCTGCGGGCCGTCGAGGCGGATGCCGACTGGAAGCTGATCCGCCGCACGGACGGCAAGATCGCCAGGACTCTCAAGGCGAAGGACCTCTGGGAGAAGATCGGCTTCGCCGCCTGGGCGTCGGCCGATCCCGGCCTGCACTTCAACACGACCATGAACGACTGGCACACCTGCCCGGCGGGCGGGCGGATCCGGGCGTCCAATCCGTGCTCGGAGTACATGTTCCTCGACGACACGGCCTGCAATCTCGCCTCGGCGAACCTGCTGACCTTCTACGATCGCGAGACGCGCCGCTTCGATGTCGACAGCTACGAGCACCTCGTCCGGCTGTGGACGATCGTGCTCGAGATCTCCGTCACCATGGCGCAGTTCCCGTCGAAGGAGATCGCGCAGCTCTCCTACGAGTACCGCACGCTCGGCCTCGGCTATGCCAATATCGGCGGCCTGCTCATGACGATGGGCCTCCCCTATGACTCGCCGGAAGGCCGCTCGCTCTGCGGCGCGCTCACGGCGATCATGACGGGAATCAGCTACGCGACCTCGGCCGAGATGGCGAAGGAGCTCGGGCCCTTCCCGCGCTATGCCGAGAACGCGGACGCGATGCTGCGCGTCATCCGCAACCACCGCCGCGCCGCCCATGGCGAGGAGCTCGGCTACGAGTTCCTGCAGCAGAACCCGGTCCCGCTCGACCGCACGCATTGCCCGCAGCCCGATCTCGTCCAGCGCGCCGCCGCCGCCTGGGATCGTGCCCTCGTGCTCGGCCGCGAGAACGGCTTTCGGAATGCCCAGGCGACCGTCATTGCCCCGACGGGGACCATCGGCCTCGTCATGGATTGCGACACGACCGGCATCGAGCCGGATTTCGCGCTCGTCAAATTCAAGAAGCTGGCCGGCGGCGGCTACTTCAAGATCATCAACCGGGCCGTGCCGGATGCTCTGCGCCGCCTCGGCTACCGCGAGCACGAGATCGCCGAGATCGAGGCCTATGCGGTCGGCCACGGCTCCATGAAGCAGGCGCCCGCCATCAACCCGACGACCCTCCGGTCGAAAGGCTTCACGGACGAGAAGATCGAGGCCGTCGAGGCCGGGCTGAAGAGCGCCTTCGACATCAAGTTCGTGTTCAACAAGTGGTCGCTCGGCGCGGACTTCCTCACCGGCGCCCTCAAGGTTCCGGCCGAGAAGCTGGAGGACCCGTCCTTCGAGCTGCTCCGCTTCCTCGGCTTCTCCAAGTCGGACATCGACGCCGCGAACATCCATGTCTGCGGCGCCATGACCCTCGAGGGCGCCCCGCACCTGAAGACCGAGCACTACCCGGTCTTCGATTGCGCCAATCCCTGCGGGCGGCTCGGCAAGCGCTATCTCTCGGTCGAGAGCCACATCCGCATGATGGCGGCGGCGCAGCCCTTCATCTCGGGCGCGATCTCCAAGACCATCAACATGCCGAACGACGCGACGGTCGAGGATTGCAAGAACGCCTACCGCCTCTCCTGGCGCCTGGCCCTGAAGGCCAACGCGCTCTACCGCGACGGCTCGAAGCTCTCGCAGCCCCTCAACTCGGCGCTCGTGGCCGATGACGAGGACGACGTCGACGAGGCCGTCGAGGCCCTCCTGGCGCAGCCCTCGGCCGCCCGCACGGCGGCGGTCGCCGAGCGCATCGTCGAGAAGGTCATCGAGCGGGTCGAGCGCGTCGAGGTCCCGGTCCGCACCCGCGAAAAGATGCCGGACCGCCGCACCGGCTACATCCAGAAGGCCGTGGTCGGCGGCCACAAGGTCTACATCCACACCGGCGAGTACCAGGACGGGCGCCTCGGCGAGATCTTCATCGACATGCACAAGGAGGGCGCGGCCTTCCGGGCGATGATGAACAATTTCGCCATCGCGATCTCGCTCGGCCTGCAATACGGCGTGCCGCTGGAGGAATACGTGGAGGCCTTCACCTTCACGCGCTTCGAGCCGGCCGGCTTCGTCCAGGGCAACGAGCGCATCAAGAACGCGACCTCGATCCTCGACTACGTCTTCCGCGAGCTCGCGATCTCCTATCTCGGCCGCACGGACCTCGGTCACGTGAACCCGGAGGAGATCGGCCACGACGTGCTCGGCTCCGGCGAGGCCGAAGGGCGGGCAGCGCCCGCGGGCTCCACCGATGTCGCGCCAGCCGCGGTCGCGGTCACGGCCCCGATCTCGGCCGGCTTCGTCCGCGGCCGGACGGACCGCTTCCAGGTCCTGGCCGGCGGCCGCGCCGGCGGCCTCGTCCAGGGCGCGACGGCCCTGAAGGCGGAGCCGGAGCTGCCGCTCGGCGACGAGCCACAGGTCGGCTTCCTGGCCAACCCCGAGCCCACCCCCGCCGCCAAGGCCGCCGCCACGGTCGCCGAGCGCCGGACCGAGGCGCGCATGAAGGGTTACGAGGGAGAGGCATGCCCCGAATGCGCGAACTTCACGCTGGTGCGGAACGGGACCTGCTTGAAGTGCGATACTTGTGGCAGCACGACGGGGTGTAGCTAGCGCAGCAGCAGTTGCTGCTGAAGAAGCTAGCTCTTTGGAAGGCAAACGCCTGTGACGCCACTCGGCCACCGCCTTCAGCTCGCGCTCGACCTAGAGCGCGAGCGAATGGCCAACGAGTGGTTCTTCAAGTGGCACTTCATCGGCCGTCAGGACGGTCCTGTCGGAATCGACGATTTCAACGGACGAACTATCCGCTACGGCGGTATCGCGTTCGAAGGAACCCCGCGGCTCGTCTACTGGAACACGCTCAAACGTTATCTGAGGGTAAAGATTGGAGCGACATTCGATCAACTAGAACACGACCTTCTGTCATATCCACCCAAGTTGGCGGCAGCGGCAGTCAGCGACTATCAGTCACTACTTGATTCCTTTATACGCTCGATCATCCACATGGCCGTGGAGAAAGACAGGATTCTCCGCGGCGACGGCATGAATTTCCCGGATCGGGATCATTCCTCAGCACAGGAGCTCATGCTCTTCAGCGAAGTCGAACATCGAGCGAAATCGATCGGTGCTTTGATATCTGAAAGGGAGGGCAATCGGCCAGCCACTCGCCTTCAACGGGTAGAGATGTTCATGCGCGAGTATAAAGAGACCGCGGGCATCCTCATAGGAGCTGGTGGAGCGATTGGTGCTCTACTCCTGGCCGCCGCAAAGGGCCTGATCAGTAAGTAGCTTATGCGGGTCCTGTCGACAGCATCTTTGCCAGCCACACGCGCAACCTTCGTCATGCTGAGGAACGATGCGAAGCGGCGCGTCTCGAAGCACGCACCCAGCAATCTTTCCGCTTGCGAGGGCTCGACCAGCGCGCGCCACCCTCTCCCGTGTGGGAGAGGGTCGGATGCGCAGCATCCGGGGTGAGGGT
>JAFAEL010000237.1 GCA_023423995.1 Pseudomonadota bacterium
GCCCGATGGCGCCGGAGATCCCGCTCGATAAGCAGCGCCCGGCGGAATACGTCTTCTCGCGCAACGTGCAGAAGAAGCTGTCAGAGATCCAGGCCGAGAAGGTTGCCGCCCAGGCTCAGAAGGCCGCGAACGCGGCCTAAGACACGGAACGCGACGGCGGCATCCCGCGCCGTCGCAACCAGGGCGGGGATCTGGCGCGGCGACCGCGCCACCGACATCATCACGCCGAGTACATCGACGGATCCGTCTGGCCTCATGGCTGTGCCGGCGGCGGGCGGCAGCACGTGGTCCGCCCTGTCGGAAATGACCCGGATAGCCCCGAAGGGCAGGGCGTGCCGCGCGGCGAACTCGGCCGCGATGTGAGATTCCATATCCACCGCGTCCGCTCCCGACGCCGCGAACAGCGCCTGTTTCGCACCCGGGGTGAGAAGCGGCTCGTCCACCCCCGCGAGAGGGCACGCGACCAGGGGAATATCGGCAGCGCCGAGGCACTCGGCCCAGCGCGCACGAAAGGCCGGATCGGCGGTCCAGCGCCCGGCAGAGCTCCTGATCTCGGTCGCGAGCAGGACATCGCCGACGCGAAGACCCGGTTCGAGCGCCCCGGCGATGCCGAAGCTCACGACGGCCTTTAGGCCGCGAGGCTCCGTGGCCTCCAGCCTGGCCCGGAGCACCGGACTATTTCCTCCGCCCGCGATGGCGAGGATGCCGGGACCCGCCACGATGCGGGCCTCCTTCGTGAGGCCGGTCACGGCCAGGATGCGCGGCTCCGTCGGGCGACTCGGGCCAGGGCGCACCTCGCCGGCTGTCGCCGAAACGGGTGTCACAGCCCCCAGGAGACCTGGCGCGAGTTCGAGCGCTGCAGGTTGCGGTAGCGCGCCATCGCCCAGAGCGGGAAGTACTTCGCGTAGCCATGGTAGCGGAGGTAGAAGACGCGCGGGAAGCCGCCGCCCGTGTAGTCCTCCTCCGGCCACAGGCCATCGGGCCGCTGCGTAGCCGCCAGATAGGCGATACCGCGGGCCACCGCCGGGTTATCCGCCTCGCCCGCCGCCATCAGGCCGAGCAGCGCCCAGGCGGTCTGCGAGGCGCGGGAATCCGCAGGCTCGTAGCCCTTGTAGTCGAGCTTGTAGCTGTCGCAGTCCTCGCCCCAGCCGCCATCCGGGTTCTGGATCGAGACGAGCCAGTTCACGGCCTTGCGCACCGGCTCGGATTGCGGGTCCATGCCGGCCGCGTTGAGCGCGCAGAGGGCCGACCAGGTGCCGTAAATGTAATTGACGCCCCAACGCCCGAACCAGCTGCCATCGGCCTCCTGGTCCTTCAGCACGTAGGCCAGCGCCTGCTGCATGCGCGGGCTGTCCTTCGGCTCCCCGAGCTGCGCCAGCATCCCGACGCAGCGCGCGGACACGTCCACGGTCGGTGGGTCGAGCAGCGCGCCATGGTCCGCGAAGGGGATGTTGTTGAGGTAGTGGTAGGTGTTGTCGATATCAAAGGCGCCCCAGCCGCCGTTCTGGCTCTGCATGCCGGCGATCCATTCGCGGGCGCGCTCGATGGCCTCGTCGTTCGCCGCAGCTTCCGGGTACTTCGCTCGCAGGCGGTCCATGGCCATGGCGACGACAGCGGTGTCGTCGGTGTCGGGGTAGTGGTCGTTGCCGTACTGGAAAGCCCATCCGCCCGGCCGCAGGCCCGGTCGGTTCTCCGCCCAGTCCCCGGCGACGTCGAGAATCTGCCGCGGACGGAGCCACGTCGCCCCGTCGAGTGCAGCGCGCTCGGCCTTTGGATCCCCGGTCTCGAGCAGCGCATGGCTTGCGAGTGCCGTATCCCAAACAGGCGAGACGCAAGGCTGGCAATAGGCCTCGTCCTCCTTCACGACGAGCAGGTTCTCGATCGATCGCCGTGCGATGGCCCGGTCGGGATGTGTGTCCGGATACCCGACGGCGTCGAACATCATCACGGAGTTCGCCATCGCCGGATAGATCGCCCCAAGGCCGTCCTCGCCGTTGAGGCGCTCGGTGGTGAAGGCGACGGCGCGCGCGATCGCGCTACCCCGCACCCGCGATGGCCAGAACGGGTCGACCTTCTTCAACACGACGTCGAGGCCGTTGAAGAAGGTTGCCCAGGCCGGGTGAGCGTGGCTCGGCTTCTTGGGAGGCGGGGGCGAGCCCGGGGGCGCGAACAGCTCCTGCACGCGCACGCCACGGGGATTGCGGGCGAGCGGCTTCAGGACCTGCAGGACCAGTAGCGGTACGATGACCGTCCGGGCCCAGTACGACATCTTCGACAGATGGATTGGGAACCACTTGGGGGCGAGCATCAGCTCGACCGGCATCGTGGGCACCTGATCCCAGCCGATCTCGCCGTACAGGGCGAGCTGGAACCGCGTGAAGACATTGGCCGCCGCCGCGCCGCCCCGGGCGAGGATGCCCTCGCGGGCGCGCACCATGTGCGGCGCATCGATGTCGTCGCCGATCATCTTCAGCGCGTAATAGGCCTTCACGGTCGCGCTGATGTCGAAGTCGCCGCCGTGGAAGAGCGGCCAGCCGCCGTGGTCGCCCTGGATGCGACGGAGATAGTTTCCGATCTTCCGCTCGAGTTCGAGATCGTCGGCCTCGTCGAGGAAATGGCGGAGGAGGACGTACTCGGACGGGATTGTGGCGTCGGCCTCGAGCTCGAAGCACCAATGCCCGTCACTCCGGCGCGCGGCAAGAAGCGCGTCGGTTGCGGTCTCGATGCGCTCATCGAGATCCGCGGGTACTGAATTCGAGAAAGCTCCGTCTCGGAGCGGGGAAATGAAGTTCACGCCTACGCCTTTGACACGAAACGCGAAATGCCGGTATCGCCGCGCCGCAACACACGGGCGGCAGTTTCGCCGGAGCGTATCGCCCCTTCGATCGTCGCGGGCAACCCCGTCTGGGTCCAGTCACCGGCGAGGACGAGGTTGGCGTAACCGGTGGTAGCGGCCGGCCGTCGCGCATCCTGCTGTGGCGTGGCCGCGAACGTGGCGCGCTTCTCCTTCACGATCTGCCAGGGCGGAAGCTCGGCAGGCAGACCCGCGACCTTGGCGACCTCGCCCCAGATCGTCCGGGCAAGCTCCTCGCGCTCAGTGTCGAACAGGCGGTCGGCCGCGCTGACCGTGACGGACATGCGGTCCGGATAGGCGAACACCCATTCCGAGATGCCGCCGATCGTACCGACGAAAAGCGGCTGCCCTGGCGGCGGCGGCGCACGAAAATGCACGTTCAGGATGCCGCGATGGTCATCGGGCATGGGAGCCTGCGGCAGGAGGTCGCCTGCAACCCAGGGCGGCACGGCGATCACCACCGCGTCCTCAGCCCCGAGCGTTATCTCACCCCCGGCGAAACCCAGCTGCCGAACAATGCCGTCAGCTGCCGTGATTGCTCGCAGCCTCTCGCCGAACCGAATCTCGCCACCCTGTCGCTTCAGGTAGGCGATCGCTGGATCCACGAAGGCCGCCGCCAAGCCGCCCGTGGCGACGACGGGGCGGGACGCGTCCCCGCCCGCGCCGAGGCTTTCGCGGACGATCGCTCCTGCGAGGCGAGCCGAGGCCTCCGGGACCTCCGTGTTGAGCGCGGAAAGCAGGACCGGCTTCCAGAGCCGATCGTAGAGCGCGCCCGAGCACCGCATGACGTCCGCAATGCGCGTCTCCGCGGCAGCGCCGAGCAGCCGGGCGGGTGCAAAATATTCGGATGCCCGCGTGCCGGGTACGCGGCGGGATCCAACGAGGATCCACCAGGGCAGCCGCCCGCGGTTGGGGCGGAGACGCCAGCGCTCGCCACTGCGGAGATCCGCGAAGTCGAAGGCGGCTTCCTTGGCAACCGTCAGCGCCGCCGAGCCGCCGGTCAGCTCGACATAGGAGAGCGCCGAACGGTTGCCGGAGAGGAGGAGATGGTTGCCGTTGTCGATCTCGAGGCCGAGCCCCGGGTCGAAATAGGAGCGGCAGCGTCCGCCGGCCTGCTTGGCGGCCTCGTAGAGGATGACGCGTTCCCCGGCCTCCGCGAGGCGCACGGCTGCGCTGAGGCCGGCGAGACCTGCGCCGACCACGTGGACGACACGCATGATCAGGCGATCCCGTAACGGATCAGGGCCGCAAGCACCCGCAGCTTGCCCGTGCTGACGCGAGCACGTGGCGGCGCGAAGCCGCGTTTCATCGTGCGCTCCAGAACCGAGCGGTAGGCCGCTTCCATCATGCGCGGCGCGCGGACGAGCCGGCGCGGCTGCCGCGACATGACCGCGTCGGCGTCCCGGTAATGCGAGCGGGCGCGTTCGGCGACCTCGGCGCAGACCTTCGGGAGCCCGGGATGGGCCAGCACGCGGGCGGGATCGCGCGTATCGATCCCGGCGCGCTCCAGCCCCTCGCGGGGGAGATAGAGCCGGCCGATCTCCGCGTCCTCGTCGATATCGCGCAGGATGTTGGTGAGCTGCAGTGCGCGGCCGAGATGATGCGCCAGCTGATCCGCATCGGCATCCCCGAGACCAAAAACCCGCGCGGAGAGGCGGCCGACCGCGCTCGCGACGCGGTCGCAGTAGAGATCGAGCGTCTCCCAATCCGGCGCCCGCACCGTGTCGACGACGTCCATCTCCATGCCGTCGATGACGTCGTGGAAACTCTGCTTCTGCAGCCGGAAGGGCCGCACATGCGGGGCGAGCGCCGCGGTGTTTGGGCGGACCTCGCCGCGATAGAGCGCCTCGATGTCGTCGCGCCAGCCGTTCAGCGCCTCGATGCGGCCCTCGCGCGGCCCGGGCGAGTCGGCGATGTCGTCGACATCCCGGCAGAAGTCGTAGATCGCGTACATCGCCTCCCGCTGCGCCTTCGGGAGGATACGCATGCCGAGGTAGAACGAGCTGCCGGAGGCCGGCAGCTCCGGGGCGTTCTCGGTCGTGGCAGCGGCGCTCATGGCGCGAGCTTCGCCTGAGCACGGATGCCGCGCCCGGTCATCCGCTGGAGGATTGCCTTGGCAACCCCCGTGCCGGCGGCAAGGAGGGCCTCGGGCTTCGTCGCATGCACGCGCTCGCTGAGCGGATCCTTCGTCCGAAGCTTGCCGACCAGCGACTCGGCGAGGCTCTGAATCACGGCGACCTCCATCGCGAGGCGGCGGTCGGCGATGATCGACGGGAAGACCGCGCTCTCCCGGAGAAGCGCCGCGCAACCCTCGTTCAGCTCCCGGATGACCGCGAGGAGGGCAGGGGAGGCGGATGCCGCCGAGAGCTCCTCGACCCGCGCTCCATGGCGGGCCAGCGTATCGGCGGTCAGATAGACCCGGTCGAGGGAGCGGTAATCCTTCGCGCAATCCTGCAGGTGGTTGATCACCTGAAGGGCGGCGCAAAGGGCGTCGGAAGCGGCCCAGGTGCGGCGATCCTCGCCGTGGACGTCGAGCACGAACCGGCCGACCGGCATCGCCGAGAGGGCGCAATAGCCCATCAGCTCGCCCCAATCGGCATAGCGGGTCTTGCGCGCGTCCAGCCGGAAGGCGTCCAGCAGGTCTTGCGCGTGTTTCGGCGACAATCCCCGCTCGGCCAGGGTGCGACGGAGCGGCTCGGCTTCCGGATCCGTAGGGCCCTTGCCCGTCAGCGCCGCCTCGAGGCCGTCCAGCATGCGCAGCTTCTCGTCCGGCGACAGCGTCGCGTGGTCGGAGACGTCGTCGGCGGCGCGGACGAAGCGGTAGAAGGCGAGGATCGGGCCGCGATGCCGCGGGCTGATGAGGCGCGAGGCGACGGGGAAGTTCTCGTCCTTGTGGCCCTTCCCGGACTTGACGTCGGTGGCGGTGGTCACGGGACATACCTCGCCTGGCGGAACCAGCCGATCGCGTCGACGAGGCCCTGGCGGTAAGGCCGCGAGACATAGCCGAGCTCACGCCGGGCCTTGCTGTCGTCGAAGAACATCTTGTACGCCGCCATCCTCAAAGCATCGCGGCTCACGAAGGGCTCGCGGCCCGTGATCTGCGCGACCGCCTCCGCCCCGACCGCCAGCGGCCAGACCGCCAGCCGCGGGATGCGCAGGCTCGGCGGGCGTCGGCCGACGATCTCCGCGATATCGGCCAGCATGCGGGACAGCAAGACGTTCTCGCCGCCGAGAATGTAGCGCTCGCCGATACGGCCGTGGCGGAGCGCAAGCAGGTGGCCGGCCGCCACGTCGTCCACATGCGCGAGATTGAGGCCGGTATCGACGAAGCCGGGCATCTTGCCCGATGCGGCCTCCACGATGATGCGACCGGTCGGCGTCGGCTTCACGTCCCGTGGCCCGATGGGCGTCGATGGGTTCACGATGACGGCCGGCAGCCCATCGCGCTCGACCATGTGCTCCACCGCCCGTTCAGCGAGGACCTTGGAGCGCTTGTAGATGCCGATGGCGGTCTCTGGGGTGAGCGGGCGAGTCTCGTCGTGACCCGGCGTGATCGTGGCGACGCTCGAGGTGTAGACGACCCGTTCCACGCCCTGCTCCAGCGCGGCCCGCATGATGTTCCGGCTGCCCTCGACATTGGCGTCGATGAGGTCCTGCGGGCGCTTGGCCCATAGCCGGTAATCGGCGGCAGCATGGACGAGATAGCGGGCGCCCTTCAGGGCCGGCCCGAGCGTCTCGGGCTTCGTGAGGTCGCCGGTGACGACCTCGTCCTCCTCCGACAGGTTGGTGCGGGGCGAGGTGCCGCGCACCATGACCCGCACGCTGAAGCCCGCGTCACGGAAGACGTTGGCGATCGCCGAGCCGAGGAAGCCGGAGGCACCGGTTACCAGGACGCGATCGCGCTCTCCGGCCACCCCAGCCATGCACCCTCGATCCGGCTCAGGCGCGGGCCTTCAGGGCGGCAGCGTTGCGGCCCAGGATCTCGAACACCCGGCGGACGATCGACTGCGCGTCGAGACCGGCCTGCGCGTACATGCGGTCGGGTTTGTCGTGGTCGATGTAGATATCCGGCAGGACCATCGAGCGCACCTTCAGGCCACGGTCGAGCATGCCGCGGTCAGACAGAAGGTGAAGCACAAAGGAGCCGAAGCCGCCGATCGAGTTTTCCTCGATCGTGATCAGCACCTCGTGCTCGCGGGCCAGCCGCAGGATGAGGTCCTCGTCGAGCGGCTTGGCGAAGCGCGCATCGGCAACAGTGGTCGACAGGCCGCGCGCCTCGAGCTCCTCGGCGGCCTTGAGGGCCTCGGCGAGCCGTGTGCCGAGCGACACGAGCGCAACGCGAGTGCCTTCCTTCACGATGCGGCCACGGCCGATCTCGAGCGGAATACCGCGCTCCGGCATCTCGATGCCGACACCCTCACCGCGCGGGAAGCGGAAGGCGATCGGGCCCTCGTCATAGGCGGCGGCAGTCGCGACCATGTGGACGAGCTCGGCTTCGTCGCCCGCCGCCATGATCACCATCTCCGGCAGGCAGCCGAGATAGGAAATGTCGAAGGAGCCGGCATGGGTCGGGCCGTCCGCGCCGACGAGGCCGGCGCGGTCGAGCGCGAAGCGCACGGGCAGCTTCTGGATCGACACGTCGTGCACGACCTGGTCGTAGGCGCGCTGCAGGAAGGTCGAGTAGATCGCGCAGAACGGCTTCAGGCCCTCGGTCGCCAGACCGGCCGCGAAGGTGACGGCGTGCTGCTCGGCGATGCCGACGTCGAAGGTGCGGCCGGGGAATTCCTTGCCGAAGAGGTCAAGGCCCGTGCCGGACGGCATGGCGGCCGTAATGGCGACGATCTTGTCGTCATGCCGGGCCTCCTTGGCGAGGCTCTCGGCGAAGACCTTCGTGTAAGACGGTGCGTTCGCCTTGGCCTTGGCCTGCGTCCCGGTCACGACATCGAAGGGGACGACGCCGTGGTACTTGTCGGCCGCGGCCTCCGCCGGGGCGTAGCCCTTGCCCTTCTGAGTCACGACGTGGACGAGGATCGGGCCGGTCTCCGCATCGCGCACGTTCTTGAGCACGGGGAGAAGGTGATCGAGGTTGTGCCCGTCGATCGGCCCCACGTAGTAGAAGCCGAGTTCTTCGAACATCGTC
>JAFAEL010000240.1 GCA_023423995.1 Pseudomonadota bacterium
GCTACGACCCGCTGATGCAGGCCTTCACGGGCATCATGAGCACGACCGGCCACGAGGGCGACGACCCGGTCCGGGTCGGCGTGTCGCTGATCGATCTCGGCACGGGCATGTGGTCGGCGCTCGGCATCCTGGCCGCCATCATCGAGCGCGGGCGTTCGGGGGAGGGGGCTCTCGTCGAGGCGAGCTTGCTCGAGACGGGCACCGCCTGGATGACCGTGATCGTTGCCGCACATCTCGCGACGGGCAAGCTGCCGCGCAAGCTCGGATCGGCGACCCCGATGACCGCGCCCTACCGCGTGTACCGGTCCGCCGACGGGCATGTCTTCATCGCGGCCGGAAACAACGGCCTGTTCCGCCGCGTCTGCGAGGGGCTCGGTGCGCCGGAGCTCGCCGCGGATCCGCGCTTCGCCAGCAATCCCCAGCGCCTCGCCCATCGCGACGAGCTCGACGCGGCGCTCGAGGCTCTCACGCAGCAGCGGCCGACAGCCGAGATCGTCGCGAGCCTGCAGAAATCCGGCGCGCCCTGCAGCGAGCTGAACGATGTCGGCCGGCTCGTCCGCCACGAGCAGGTGGCCGCCATGGAACTGCTCGCCCCGCTGCCGGTCGAGGGCGTGCCCGATCACAAGGTGATCGCGCTTCCCATCAAGGCGAACGGCGCACGCAGCCGAAACATGGCGCCGCCGCCGGCGCTAGGGGCCGACACGGAGGCCGTTCTCCTCGAGATCGGCCTGGACGAAGCACAGATCGAGCGGCTCCGCGCCGAGGGCGCGGTGGGGTAGAGACCGGGACGATGAACTTCGAGTACACCGAGACGCAGGAAGAGATCCGGAAGGCCGTACGGAAGCTCTGCGAAGAGTTCGGCCCGGATTACTGGCGCCTTTGCGACGAGCGCGAGGCTTATCCGGAAGAGTTCGTCCAGGCCATGACGACGGCCGGCTGGCTCGCGGCGCTGATCCCGGAGGAGTTCGGCGGCTCCGGCCTCGGCGTCATGGAAGGTTGCATCATCCTGGAGGAGATCAACCGGTCCGGCGGCAACGGCGCGGCCTGCCACGCCCAGATGTACACGATGGCGTCGGTCCTGAACCACGGCAGCGAGGAGCAGAAGCGCAAGTACCTGCCGCGCATCGCCGACGGGAGCCTCCGCCTCCAGGCCTTCGGCGTGACGGAGCCGGATGCGGGATCGAACACGCTGAAGATCAAGACCTTCGCCAGGCGCACCAGCGACGGCTACGTCATCAACGGCCAGAAGATCTGGACCTCGCGCTACAAGCAGTCGCACATGTACCTGCTCATCGCGCGCACGACGCCGCTCGAGGAGGTGAAGAAGAAGACCGACGGGCTGTCGCTCTTCCTCGTCGACATCGAGAAGGCCGGCGACTCGCTCAAGTCGCGCCCGATCAAGACCATGCTCAACCACCACACCAACGAGGTCTTCATCGACGACCTCCACGTGACGGAGGAGGACCGCATCGGGGAGGAGGGCCGGGGCTTCTACTACCTGGTCGACTCGCTGAACTCGGAGCGGCTGCTGGTCTGCAGCGAGTCGATCGGCGATGGGAAGTGGTTCGTGGAGCAGGCGTCCCGCTACGCCCGTGAGCGCTTTGTCTTCGACCGCCCGATCGGCCAGAACCAGGGGATCTCGTTCCCGATCGCCAAGGCCCACATGAACGTGGAAGCGGCCGAGCTCATGCGGAACCGCGCCGCGGCGCTGTTTGATGCGCGCAAGCCCTGCGCGAACGAGACCAGCATGGCGAAATATCTCGCCAGCGAGGCCGCCTGGGAGGCCGCAGAGGCGTGCATGACGACCTTCGGCGGCTACGGCGTGGCCTGCGAATACCACGTCGAGCGGAAGTGGAAGGAGGCGCGGCTGTTCCGCACCGCGCCGCTCTCCAACAACCTCATCCTGGCCCAGGTCGGCCAGAACGTGCTCGGGATGCCGCGCACCTACTGAGCGGCTTCGAGGAGGAGCGAGACATGTCAGCTGCCCTAGCACCGGCGAACCAGGCCGAGCCGTCGCCCAGCCCCGCAACCGTCGACATCGCTCGCTTCGCCCTCTCCGGGACGGTTCCGCCGGAGGTGGTCGAGCAGGCCGTGCCTCTCTTGCTCGACACCCTGGGCGTGATGGTGGCCGGCGGCGCGGAGGAGCAGGTCCGGTGCCTCGCGGCCTCCCTGCCCGTCCTGAGCGGGGCGGGCGGCGTCGCGTCGCTCTGGAGCGAGGCGTGCTATCGCGACGACGATGCGGCGCTGCTCTTCGGCATGGCGAGCCATATCCTCGACTACGACGACGTCTCCATGCTGGCCGTGTGCCACCCGAGCGTGCCGATCGTGTCGGCTCTGCTGGCCGGGCTCGACGGCGCGGAGACGAGCGGGCGGGCCTTCATCGAGGCCTTTGCGGTCGGAACGGAGGTGCTCATCCGGCTCGGGCAGGTGATGGGCTTCCGCCACTACGATCTCGGCTTCCATGCCACCGCGACCCTCGGCACGATCGGCGCGACGGCTGCGCTCGCCCGGCTGCGCGGGCTGGACGAAGTGCGAACCCGGCATGCCCTCGCGATCGCGGCGAGCCACGCGTCCGGCGTGCGGGCCAATTTCGGATCGATGGTGAAGTCGCTCCATGTCGGCATCGCGGCCGCGAACGCAGTGCGGGCCGTGCGGCTGGCCGTGGCCGGCATAGAGGGAGCGGCCGAGCCGATCGAGGGGCCGGTCGGCTTCCTCCACGCCTTTTCGGGCGGAGCCACGACCGCCTGGACGCCCGGCTTGAGCCTGGGGCAGCCCTTCGCGATCCGCGATCCGGGCTTCGAGCAGAAGCGCTATCCGTGCTGCTACATGCTGCACAAGATGATCGAGGGCACGCTGGCGCTCCGGCGCGAGACGGGGCTCGACCTCGCGGCCGTCGCATCCGTGCGCGTGGACGTCGCCAAGGGCGGCACGAGCGCGCTCATCCACCCCTATCCGAAGTCGGGGCTCAACGCCCTCTTCAGCGCGCCCTACGCGGTTTCCGCGGCGCTCGCGGATGGAAGGATCGATCTTGCGAGCTTCACGGACGAGGCGGTGCTGCGGCCCCACATCCAGCGGCGGCTGACCGACGTGACGGTGGTCGAGAGCGACAAGGCGCCGGCCCAGGGCAGCGACGTCGGCGGCGCGCCCGTGACCGTCACGATCTTCCCCGCGAACGGGGCGCCGGTGAGCCGTACGGTGACCGCGTCGCCCGGCTCGCTCGCCGATCCGATCACGCCCGAGCAATTGCGGGCCAAGTGGCTCGACTGCCTGCGGCGCGCGAGGCCCGACCTGCCCTCCGAGACGGCGGCCGCCCTGTTTGACGAGGGAACGCGCATGCCCGAGAGCCCGGGCGTCGCGCGCTGGATCGAGAATATCGCCGGCGCGATCAGCAAGCAGAAGTGACCATCATGGCCCGTTCCGTTTCCACCTTCGAGACCCTGTCCGTCGAGGCAGCGGGCGACCACGTCTGGATCGTCCGCACGAACCGCCCAGACGCCTCCAACGCCCTGAACACCCAGATGGGCCTGGACCTCGTGCGCTGCTTCGAGGACGTCGCGCTCGATCCGGGGGACCTGCGCTGCATCGTGCTGACGGGCACGGGCGAGAAGGCGTTCTGCGCCGGCGGCGACCTCAAGGAGCGCCGGGGGATGACCGACGAGGCATGGACCCGGCAGCACGTCATCTTCGAGCGCATGGTTCGGGCGCTCATCGATTGCCCGGTGCCGATCATCGGCGCGATCAACGGCGCGGCCTATGGCGGCGGCTGCGAGATCTCGGGCTGCTGCGACTTCCTCTACGCGGCCGAGACGGCGCGTTTCGCCCTGACGGAAGTGACCCTCGGCATCATGCCCGGTGGCGGCGGGACGCAGACGATCCCGCGCGCGCTCGGCGAGCGGCGCGCAAAGGAGCTGATCCTGACCGGGCGGCCCTTCTCGGCCCGGGAGGCGCAGGAATGGGGGCTCGTGAACGCGGTCTATCCCGCCGCGGACCTCCTGCCGGCGGCGCTGGAGACGGCGCAGGTGATTGCCCGGAATGCGCCGATCTCGATCCGGCAGGCCAAGCAATCGATGCATCGCGGCCTGCAGATGTCGCTTCGCGACGGACTGGCGTTCGAGATCGAGGCCTATAACAGGATGGTGCCGACCGAGGACCGCCGCGAGGGCATCCTCGCCTTCAACGAGAAGCGCAAGCCCGTCTTCAAGGGCCGCTGAACGGCTCAGCCGGCTGGTGGCGGCTCGTGGAGCTTGTACCAGTCGGCGATCTCCGCGCCGGTCACGAACTTCACCTGGTCGGAAGCCTGGAGCAGGTCCACCATCCGCTCCAACTCGTGGAAGCGGTGCGGCACGGCGATCAGGTGCGGGTGGAGGCCGATCGCGAGGACGCGCGCGGTGCCGGTCGCCTCGCGCTCGAAGAGGCGCAGCGTGTGCTCGAGGCGTGATGCCATCTCGCCGGTCGCGTGCCGCTCGACCGCGTAGATGATCGAGTCGTTGATCTCCAGATTGTAGGGCATCGCGAGGAGCGGCCCCCGCGCCGTCGTCATCCAGGACGGCAGGTCGTCGATCACCCAGTCGAAGACGTAGTCGATCCCGAGCTCCTTCAGGATCTCCGGCGTGTTCTCCGTCTCGCGCAGCCCGGGCGAGAGCCAGCCGCGCGGGCGGGTGCCGGTGAAGGCGGCGATCCGGTCGAGCGCTTCCTTGATGACGGCTCCCTCGCCGCCCTCCGCATGGTTCAGCGCGCGCTGGTGGATGCCGTGGCCGACGAACTCCCAGCCGAGGTCGCGCATCGCGGCGGCGGCCTCGGGATAGGCCTCGATCACGCCTGCATTGAAGCTGGCGGAGGCCGGCAGCCCGCGGCTGCCGAACAGGTCGAGGATGCGCGCCATGCCGGCCCGCATGCCGTAATCGGCCCAGGAGAAGTTGGGCACGTCCGGCACGGTCTCGCGCCCGTGCGGGGGCGTGAGGATCGTCCTCGGCATCGGGTCGCTGAAGCGCCAATGCTCCACGTTCACGACGAGGTGGGCGAGGATCCGCTTGCCGTCGAGCGGCGGCAGGGCCGGCCGGGAAGAGCTCAGCCGGTAGGGAACGCGGGGATTGGCCATCAATGGGTTCCGTGGGCGAACTTCATCTCGGCCATGATCATCGCCTTGTAGGCCGTGAATTCGGGGGTGAGGAGGTTCTCGATCGAGCGCGGGCGCGGGAGGTCGACCTGGATCTCGCGCGTGATCCGTCCCGGCCGGGCCGACATCACGCAGATCCGGTCGGCGAGGAGGATCGCCTCGTCGATGTCGTGCGTGACGAAGAGGACCGCGATGCCGAGCGTCTGCCAAACGTCGAGCAGGAGCTGCTGCATCGCCATCCGGGTCTGGGCGTCCAGCGCGCCAAACGGCTCGTCCATGAGGAGCGCGCGCGGGTTCATCACGAGGGCGCGGGCGATGCCGACGCGCTGGCGCATGCCGCCCGAGAGCTGCGCGGGGAGGGCGTCCTTGAAGGATTCGAGGCCGACGAGCCGGAGCATGTCGCGCGTGCGGCTCTCGTACTCGGCCTTGTCGCGGCGCTGCACACGCGGCCCGAAGGTCACGTTGTCCCACACCGTCAGCCAGGGGAACAGCGAGGCCTCCTGGAAGACGACGGCCCGGTCGGGCCCCGGCCGCTGAACGGTCCTGCCGTCAAAGGTGAGATGGCCGTCGGTCAGCGGCTCGAACCCGGCGAGCAGGTTGAGCAGCGTCGACTTTCCGCAGCCCGAGGGGCCGAGGAGCGCCACGAACTCACCCTCCCGGATGGAGAGATCCACGTCGGCGAGGGCCCGGACGGCGGTCCGGCCGGGAAACGTCTTGGAGACGTCCTGGAACTCGATCACCTTCGATCCTCAGTTCTGGAAGTTGGAGAGGCGGCGCCAGCCCAGGAGCCAGTGCTCGATGAAGAGGATCAGGCGGTCGCTGAGGAAGCCTAGGAGACCGATCGAGGCCATGTCGGCGATCACGACGTCCATCCGGCCGATGTAGTAGGCGTCCCACAGCACGTAGCCGAGGCCGGACTTCACGGCGACCATCTCGGCCACGATGACGGCCGTCCAGCCGATGCCGAGCCCGATGCGGAGGCCGGTGAAGATGGAGGGAAGCGAGGCTGGCAGGACGACGCGCAGGAGAATGTCCATCGGCCGCGCACCCATCATCAGGGCGGCACGGATCCAGTTCTTCTCCACCCCGCGCGCGCCGGCGGTGGCGTTGATGACGATGGGGTAGAAGGCGCCGAGCGCGATCAGGAAGACGGCGCCCATGCTCTGGATCCCGAAGACCGCGATCGAGAAGGGCAGCCAGGCCGTGATGGGGATCGGCCGGAGCATCTGGATGAGCGGGTCGAAGCTGCCCGCGGCGAGGCGGTTCCAGCCGATCAGGATGCCGAGCGGGATGCCGACCAGCGTCGCCAGCGCGAAGCCCTGGCCCACGCGCTGGGCGGAGAACATCACGTTCGACGCCCAGGTCCCGCTATAGGGATTGAGGCCAAGCCCGGACTGCCCGAAGGCCCAGACCTTCCAGGCGTCCCAGACCCGGTCGGGCGTCGGCAGGACGCCCCCGAAGAGGGAGCCCGTCCCGCGGCCTGCGAGCTGCCACAGGACGAGGATCAGGATCGGGAGCGCTATGGCGAGGAGCATCCGCCCGACCGGCGAGCCCGTGAGGAACGCGGTCGCGCTCCGGCCGGCCGGCCGCGCCGGGGCCGGCGTTGCCGATTTTGTGGCAGCGGGGGGCTGCCCCGCCGCCAAGACTTCAGCCTGTGCCATTCCCTTGCTCCCGCCCGGTCACCCGAAGGTGCCTCGCGCCCCTGTTCCTACTGTCCCTTCGCCTTCTGGACGAAGGAGGCGTCCCAATACTTGCGGATCTCGCCGGACATGTCCTTCTGGATGACGCCGAGGTCGTGGAAGGCCTTGGCCTGGCGCTCCAGCTGTTCCGGCGAGACGACCGCGCCGAGCGTGATCACCTTGGCGGCGTCGGCCGCGATCTTCGGGTCGATGCCAGTGAGCTTCGCATAGGCGTCCGCGAACTTGGCGGGATCGGCGGCGAGCGTCTCCTGCGCCTTGATGTACGCCCAGACGAAGCGCTCGACGGCGTCGCGCTTGGTGTCGACGGCCTTGCGGCTCGCCGCGATCATGCCGAGCTCGGCGCCGACGGCCTTGGACTCGCTGTATTCGAGGTTCTTGGCGAAGAAGCCGTGCCCTTCCATCACGGAGAGCGACTCGAAGGGCTCCCAGGAGATCATCGCGTCGACGTCGCCGCGCTGGAGCGCCTGGACGTAGTTCGCGCCGCCGCCCTGGATGTTGACGGGCGTGAAGCTGTTGTAGGGGATGCCCTTCTCGGTGACGGTCGCGGCGAACTGGAACCACACGGCCGAGCCGGGCCCGATTGCGACCTTCTTGCCCTTCAGGTCTTCCCAGCTGTCGAGCTTCACGCCCTTGCGGCCGATGACGTATTTCTTCGAGCCGCCGACGCCCATGATGCCGACCATGTTGGTCGAGCCCTGGGCGAGGCTGATCGCGAGATCGGCCGGCGCCACCGCGGCCACGTCGAGCGAGCCGGCGAGGAGCGCCGTGCGGGCGTCCGCATAGCGCGAGAACTCGACCATATCGAGCTCGAGGCCGAGCTTCTTGGCGTCCTCCGTCACGAGCGACAGCGGAGCGAGATGCCCCACCTTCACGTAGCCCACCGTCAGCTTGACGGGCGGCGAAAGCGGCGCCGGCTCCGGCTGAACCGCCCGGGCGAGGCCGGGCGCGAGCGCAAGCGCTGCCGTAAGACACAGGGCTGCAAATGACCTCATCATCGCTGACCGTCCTCTCTGTCCTGTCGCGCAGCGATGGGCTGCGCTGTTGATCGTCACCGCCCCGTGAACCGGGGTTCTCGCCTTTCCCGGAAGGCCGTCCGGCCCTCATGGTAATCCGCACTCGCGAGGCACCGCGAGACCGCCGCCTGCACGGCCGGGAGGTCACGCTGACCGGCGGGCTTCGCGTGTTCCAGGAGTGCCCGCTTCACGGCCTGCAGGACGAGCGGGGCATTTCCCGCGATCCCGCCCGCGAAAGCGGCAACCTCGTCCGAGAACCGGTCTTCCGACAAGATCCGGGAGATGATCCCGACCCGTCGCGCATCCTGCGCGTCGAGGATCGCAGCCGTGAAGAGGATCTCGGCCGCCGCGTCGTTGCCGAGCCGGTCGACCAGGAGGGCGACGTTCTCGTACGCATAACCGAGGCCAAGCCGGGCAGCCGGGATGCGGAAGCGGGATCCGGCCGAGGCGATGCGAAGGTCGCAGCAGAGGGCGATCTCCAGCCCGCCGCCGAAGCAGATGCCGCGGATCGCGGCGATCGTCGGCTTCGCGGCGCCTTTCAGGGCCTCGATCGCGACGTCCACCACATGGTCGTAGGCCGCTCCCGCCTCCGGGGTCGATCGGTTCTCCCCGAATTCGGAGATGTCCGCACCCGAGCAGAAGGCCTTATCGCCCGCGCCGGTCACGAGGATCGCGCGAACCTGGTCGTTCGCCACGGCCTCCTCGACCCGCGCGGCGAGCTCGCGCCACATCGCGAGCGACATCGCGTTGTGGCGGCTCGGCTGGTCGAGCGTGATCGTGGCGAGGGCGCCGCTCGTCGTAAGGGTGACCCTGCCTGCCTTGGACGACGCGTCCATCAAACTACTCCTGCTGCCCTGAGGTCGGAGATGGCGTCCTCTCCGAGCCCGATATCCCGGAGGATCTCGTCCGAATGCGCGCCCGGATCGGGCGTGGCGGAGGCGATTCCTGCCGGGGTGCGTGACATGTCGATCGGCTGTCCGACGAGGCGGATGTCCCCGAGTTGCGGATGCCGGACCGGCTGCGCGATGCCGAGATGCTCGACCTGTGGATCTGAGAAGACCTCGTCGACCTTGTAGATCGGGCCGGCCGGGACGCCTTCAGCTTCCAGCCGCTCCAGCCAATCCGCCGAGCTGCGCGTGGCGAAGATGGCGGCGAGTTCTGCCATCAGCTTCGGGCGATTGCGGAAGCGCTGGTCCTGGACGGCATAGTCCGGGTTCTCGGCCAGGTCGGGCCGCTCCAGCACGCGGCACAGGGCCGCCCATTGTCCCTCTCCGCCGACGCCGAGGTTGATGTAGCCGTCCTGCGTCTGCAGGACGCCCATCGGGGTCGAATAGGGGTGGTCGTTGCCGGCCTGGCCCGGGACCTTGCCTTCGACGAGGTAGGCGGCGGCCTGGAAGTCCATCATGGCGATCTGCGCCTGGAGCAGCGAAGTCTGCACCCACTGGCCCTCGCCGGAGCGCTCGCGCTCCGAGAGCGCGATCATGATCCCGGTCGCAGCGTAGATGCCGGCGGCGGAATCCGCGACCGCGATGCCGGCGCGCATCGGGCCCTCGCCCGGATTGCCCGTCACCCACATCAAGCCGCCGACGCCCTGCGCGATCTGGTCGAAGCCCGCGCGGTTCCGGTACGGGCCGGTCTGGCCGAAGCCCGAGATCGAGGCGAGGATGATGCGCGGGTTCACGGCCTTCAGGTCGTCATAGGCGATCCGCAGCCGGTCCTTCACGTCCGGGCGGAAGTTCTCGACGACGACGTCGGCTGTCTTCACGAGCCGCATCAGGATCTCGCGCCCCTCCGGCTTCTTGAGGTTGAGCGTGAGGGAGCGCTTGTTCCGATGCAGGTTCTGCATGTCGTAGCCGAGGCGCTGGCCGCTGATCCCCTCGTTGGGATCGACGCCCTGCGGCGCCTCGATCTTGATCACGTCCGCGCCGA
>JAFAEL010000127.1 GCA_023423995.1 Pseudomonadota bacterium
AGCCGGGATTGCCGACTTGGGCCGCCCGGGGTGCCGGTGCGTGACGCCGACCTCCCCGGACCACCGTTCCCGACCCGCATGAGCCACGCTGCGCACACGCCCCTCTGTGGGCCGGGACAGACAACGACATAGGATAATATTCAGCGATTGTCAACCCGGCCAGCTTTCCGCCCACACCGGGGAAGCCCGGTACCAGGCCCGACCGGCTGCCGGATCCCGGCTTGCGCCGGGATGAGCGGAGGCGGAGGCGGCGGCGGCCGCTCAGCGCTGGATGGCGCCCTTCACGGTTTCGACCAGCTGCTTCAGGCTGAAGGGCTTGGCGAGGAACGAGAAGCTCTCGCCCTCGGGCAGGTGCTTGGCGAAGGCGTCCTCCGCATAGCCCGACACGAAGATGATCTTCAGGTCCGAACGGCGCTTGCGCAGCTCTCCGAGCAGCGTCGGGCCGTCCATCTCCGGCATCACGACGTCCGACACGACGAGGTCGATCGCGCCCTCGTGGGCATCCACGATCTCCAGTGCCTCGACGCCCGATGCGGCCTGCAGCACCGTGTAGCCGCGGGCGGACAGCGCGCGCGCATTCACCGCACGGACTGCATCCTCGTCCTCGACGAGCAGCACCGTGCCCTGGCCCGTCATGTCGGCCGCCCGCTTCTCCTCCTTCGGGTCCTGCTTCGCCGCCGCCTCGACCTCCGGGACGAAGCGCGGGAGGTAGATCGAGAAGGTGGTGCCCTTGCCGACGGCGGAATCGACGTAGATGAACCCGCCCGACTGCTTCACGATGCCGAACACGGTCGAGAGGCCCAGGCCCGTGCCCTTGCCGAGCTCCTTGGTGGTGAAGAAGGGCTCGAAGATCTTGTCGAGCAGATCGGGCGGTATGCCGGTCCCGGTATCCCCGACGTCGATGCGGACATAATCTGCCGCCGGCATGCCGCTGAGATCGAGCCTGCGGGCCTCGGCCTCGTCGACGTTCTCCGTCGCGATCGACACCGTTCCGCCGTCGGGCATGGCGTCGCGGGCATTCACCGCCAGATTGATGATCACCTGCTCGAGCTGGTTCACGTCCGCCTTGACGAACCAGAGGTCGCGGCCCTGCCGCATCTCCAGCTGGACACGCTCCCCGAGCAGACGCTTCAGGAGCAGCGAGAGATCGGACAGCGTCTCCCCGAGCTTCACGGTCTCGGGGCGCAGCGTCTGGCGCCGCGAGAAGGCGAGCAGCTGGCGCACGAGGCTCGCCGCCCGGTTCGCGTTCTGCTTGATCTGCATCAGGTCCTGGAAGGACGGATCGGTCGGCCGGTGGCTCGCCAGCAGCAGGTCGGAATAGCCGATGATGGCCTGGAGCACGTTGTTGAAGTCGTGCGCGACGCCGCCGGCGAGCTGGCCGATCGCCTGCATCTTCTGCGCCTGCGCGAATTGCTGCTCCAGCAGCCGCTGGTCGGTCGTGTCGAGCGCATAGAGGATGGCGCGGTCGCCTTCGGCGGAATCGCCGTCGGCCACGGCGCTCACCCAGAACCGGGCCGAGCGGCCGCCCTCCCGCGCGAGCGTGACGTCGAGCGCCCCGCTCTCCCCGGAGATCGCGCCGGCGAGCGAGGCTTCGAGCCTCGCGCGATCGGGCGGCGCCACGAGGTCGAGGGCCGAGTGGGACCCGCCGCGCCCGGATCCGAGGCCCGGTCCGAAGAGCTTCGTGAAGGACGGGTTCGAGCCGACGATACGGTAGCCGGCATCGAGGGTGGCGATGGCGAGCGGCGACGAGTTGAAGAAGCGCGCGAACCGCACCTCCGCGGCGCGCTGCCCGTCCTCGATCTCCGCGCCCGCCGAACGGTCGAGGACCAGGGTGCGGGACGGGCCGGCCTTGCCGTCCGGCCCGAAGGCGACGCGGTGATAGAGCCGCACGGGGAGCGTTCCGCCCTGCCGGCGGCGGAGGTCGAGGTCGAGCGTCTCCGTCCGCGACTTTCCGGGCGAGCCCGAGGCCGAGATGAGCATCGCGACGACGTCGTCCGGCATGATGTCCGGCAGCTTCAGCCCGCCCGACCCGACCTTGGCGAGATCGTGCCCGAGCCATTCCGCCAGGGTCGCGTTCATGTAGACGATCGAGCCCAGCCGATCGGTGGACAGGAAGCCCGCCGGCGCGTGGTCCAGGTAGTCGATCGCGTGCTGCAGCTCCTGGAAGACCGTCTCGTGCCGCTCGCGATCGTCGGTGACGTCCGTCACCGTCCAGAGCGTCGCGGGCCTGGCGCCCGGCCGGGGGATCGACCGCACCCGGAGGCGGTACCAGCCGAATTCGCGCGCGCCGCCGAGAGCGGGGCTGAGCCGGACCTCCTCCGCGGCGGTCTTGCCGTCCCGGGCCGCCTGGGCGAGCCGGTAGACCGCCTCCGAAATCTCCGGGCCGCCCGTGAAGAGGCGCTCGACCGTCCTCACCTCCTGGCTCTTCTCCGCGCCCGCGAGCCGCAGATAGCGCTCGTTGGCGTAGATGATGCGGCCGGTATCCTCCACG
The DNA here is from genome assembly GCA_023423995.1 of Pseudomonadota bacterium. Lineage (GTDB taxonomy): Bacteria > Pseudomonadota > Alphaproteobacteria > Rhizobiales > Beijerinckiaceae > Enterovirga. Next base: position 2,492 of record JAFAEL010000127.1, read on the forward strand.
ACGAGCAGCCCGTCCGCGGCCGTGTCGGCGAGGACCTTGGTGAGGTCGTTCCGCGCCCCGGAGCCGGCGAACTGCACCGTCCCGATCGCCACGGCGAACACGAAGAACACGCCGATCATCGCCAGGACGGCGAGGAGCCCCAGGATCAGGGGTTGCGCCTGCTCGTTCGGGACGAAGCTCAACCCGGCGAAGGCGGCGACGAAGACGACGCCGAGCACCAGCAGCAACCCGACATAGCCGGGGCGCTCGGACCGATCGATCGCGGATCCGTTCGAAGCTTGCGTATACTCGGCCATGCTGCCGCGTCGTCCTCCGGCTGGGTCCCGTTACGATGCGCGCCGCTTCAGCCGCAAGACGAAGCCAATCACCTCGGCGACTGCCTTATAGTGCTCGACCGGGATCTCCTCGTCGATCTCGACGGTCGCATGCAGCGCGCGGGCCAAGGGCGGGTTCTCGATTATGGGAACCTGATGCTCTTCGGCGACACTCCTGATCCGGAGCGCGAGATCGTCTACGCCCTTCGCGACGCAGATGGGAGCGGCCTGCCCGGCTTCATATCGCAGCGCCACCGCGAAGTGAGTCGGGTTCGTGACGACCACCGTCGCCTTGGGAACCTCCGCCATCATCCGCTTGCGCAGGCGCTGCTGCCTGATCTGGCGCAGCTTCGCCTTGATCTCGGGATTCCCGTCCTGCTCCTTCAGCTCGTCCTTGAGCTCCTGCTTCGACATCCGCAGGCGCTTCATCCACGAGAACCGCGCGACGATGTAATCGGCAATCGAGACGACGGCGTAGATCGCCAGGATGACGCCCAGCAGCCGCAGGGCGATGCCGACCATCGCGCGCACGAGGTCCGCGACGTCGAGCGTGATCAGCGCCTCCGCCCGGTCGTGCTCCGCCCAGAGCGCGACGCAGGCGACGACGCCGACGATGAGGATCTTCAGGAGGCCCTTGCCGAAGCGCCCGAGCGCCTGGAGGCCGAAGATGCGCTTGAACCCCGCCATGGGGGAGAGGCGGCTGAATTGCGGCTTCAGCGGCTGGGTGGTCCAGACGAGCCTGTGCTGGAGAAGCCCGCCCGCGAGAGCCGCCACGACGAGGATGCCGAGCGGCAGCGCGAGGACCTGAAGCGCGGTCACGAGCGCCCGGCGGCCCGCGCCGAGCATCCCGGCGGGATCGGCGGGGACGAGGTGCGCGTTGCCGAGATAGTGCCTGAGTTCCAGCGTGAGCGTCTGTCCCGACCAGCCGCCCGCGAGAAGCAGCGCCAGCGTCATGGCGCCGAGGGCCAGGAAGGTGGAGACCTCCTGGCTCTTCGCCACCTCGCCGCGCTTGATGGCATCGTCGAGACGCTTCTGCGTCGGCTCTTCTGTGCGATCCTCGCGGTCGGCACCCTCTGCCATCAGCCCATTCCGAGCTGGGACAGGAAGGCGCCGAGCTGGCCGAGATAGACGCTCATCATCATGCCGAGCGCGGCCAGGAGGACGAGGACGCCGATCAGGATCGTCAGCGGCATCGCCAGGAAGAAGACCTGCATCTGCGGCATGAGCCGCGACAGGATGCCGAGGCCCAGATTGAACAGGAACGCGAAGGCGATGAACGGCGCCGAGATCTGGACGGCCAGCCGGAACGCGCGGCCGACCGCGCCGATCGCCAGCTGGGCCGCATCGCCGGCCTCCGGCAGCCGCGCGGGCGGCAGGAGTTCGTAGCTGTTGCCGATCGCCGCGATCGCGAGGTGATGCAGGTCGGTGGCGAAGACGAGCGTGATGCCGAGGAGCGTCAGGAAATTGCCGATCGCGGCTTCCTGCCCTCCTCCCTGCGTCGGGTCGATCGTCATGGCGAAGGACAGGCCGAGCTCCTGCGCCACGATGTTGCCGGCCGTCTGCAGGGCGGAGACGACCATCCGGGTGGCGAGCCCGAGCATGAGGCCGATCGCCACCTCGCCGATCATCGTCCCGATCACGACCTGCGGCGCGTCGCCCGCCGGGAACAGGTTCCGCACGATCGGAAGGAGGAGCAGCGTGAGGAGGAACGCGAAGGCGAGCCGGAGGCGCGCCGGCACCAGCCGCTCCCCCGTGCCGGGCAGCAGCATCACCAGCGTGCCGACCCGGGCGAAGGTCAGCATGAACAGCGAGGCGAGTTCCGGGATCGCGAAGGTCACGTCCGTGCCACCCCGCGCCGGAGCCGGACCATGATGCGGATGTCAGCCCCCGGAGGCGATGCGCAGGGCGATCCGCCCCATATAGGAGGCGAGCGCATCGGCCATGAAGGGCAGGAAGAGGAGCATGGCGCCGAAGACCGCCACGATCTTCGGAACGTAGACCAGCGTCTGCTCCTGGACCTGGGTGAGGGCCTGGACCAGGGACACGATGAGCCCGACCGCAAGGGCGACGAGCATCAGGGGCGCGCTCACCTTCAGGAAGGTGCCGATCCCGTCGCGGGCGATGTCGAGAATGGCGGCGCCGGTCATGTCAGATCGGCATCCGCATGATTTCCTCGTAGGCCGCGATGACCTTGTCCCGCACGGCGACGAGGGTCTGCAACGCCGTCTCGCTCTCGGCGACCGCGGTCACGACCTCGACGAGATCGGCCTTGCCGGAGGCCGCAGCCATCGCCTGGGCCTCGGCCTTCCGGCCCGATTCGGCGACGCTGCCGACGGCCCGCTCGAGCATGGACGAGAAGTCCCCTGCCCCGGCGACGCCGCCGAGCCCGGAGCCCGCCGCCCCTGTCGTGGAGGATAGCAGCCGCTGGGTCGCCGCATAGGCGCCCGCTCCCGCGGTGATCGACATGATCGGCTGACCTCATCTAGGCGCGGAGGATCTCGAGCGTGCGCGAGATCATCCGGCGGGTGGCGGTGACGATGTTGAGGTTCGCCTCGTAGCTGCGCTGGGCCTCGCGCATGTCCATCGTCTCGACGAGCGTGTTGACGTTGGGCAGCTTCACGTGGCCCGTCGCGTCGGCTGCCGGGTTGCCGGGATCGTGCCGGGTCCGGAACGGCGCCTGGTCCCGGGCGACGCGGCCGAGCGAGACGACGCTCGCGCCGAGCTCGCGATCGACATGCTGGCCGAAGGTCGGGATCTTGCGGCGATAGGGATCGGCGCCGGGCTTCTCCCCGACCGAATCGGCATTGGCCACGTTCTCGGCGATCACGCGCATGCGGCCCGACTGGGCCCGGAGGCCCGAGGCCGCGATGCCGAGGGAGCGGAGGAAGTCCATCAGATGCCCCGCCCGCTGACGGCGGTCCGCAGCATCGCCAGGCTCTTCTGGTAGAGCGTCGTCGCGAGCTGGTAGTCGGACTGGTTGGAGGAGACCTTGAGCATCTCGTCCTCGAGGCTGACGGCATTGCCGGACGGCCGGGTCTCGAACCGCGCGCCGCTCGCGGTCTCGACGCTCCCCTGGGACGAGCCGAAGGCGAGGTGCAGCGGGCTCGTCTGCGCGAGCGGGAGGCTGCCGGAGGCGGAGCGGGCGGAGCTCGGCTCCTTCAGCTCCCGCGGCTTGAACCCGGGCGTGCTGGCATTCGCGACATTCTCGGCGAGCACCTTCTGCCGCGCCTGATGCCAGTGCAGCTTGCTCTTCAGCATCGAGACGAGAGGCAGGTCGGTGATCGACATGGGGGCCCGGGCCAACTCGGCAGGTTTTGCCGCCGTTATGGTTAACCGCGGGTTAAGCCGCTGAAGAGACTTGTTTGTATTCCGAGCAGTCCGGCTCCAGATCGCGCGGAGGTTGTGCCGCGGAGCGACAGATCCGCGACATCGCGGAGTTGACGTGCTAGATCGGAACAAGATTGTCCCGTCTCGGGTCTTGCAGCCCGGGGGGGCCGCATGGGACGGACCCCCGTCGCAATCCGAGAGAGTCGCGTCTTGCTGTCGATACCGGGCATCGAGAACCTACCACCTGCCGTGAAATACGTGATCGCGTTCGCGATCATCTTCATGCTCCTGGCGCTCTTTGCGCTGGTGCTCCGGCGACTGACCGGCGGACGCCTCACGCTTTCGAACGACCGGGGGCGTGCGCGCCAGCCCCGGCTCGGAATCGTCGACGTCTACGACCTGGATCGGCACCGCCAGCTGATCCTCCTGCGGCGGGACAACGTGGAGCACCTGCTCCTGGTGGGCGGTCCCAACGACGTGGTGGTCGAGACGAACATCGTCAGGGTCCCGGGCGCGCGCCTGCCGGCCGCGGAGATTGCGGAACGTCTCGACGCTCCGGCCGAGCGCCCGCCGGAACCGGCCCCGGTCCGCCCGGTGCTCGAGCCGGTTCCGGCGCCCGTGCGGCCTGCTGCCCGGCAGGCCGAGCCCGTCGTCGCGGGGCATTCCGGCCGTGGGGAGAGCCCGCCTTCCCCCGCAGCGCCAACGCCGATTCGGCCGGCCGTGGTCGCCGGCGGCGGAGCGCAGGAG
>JAFAEL010000140.1 GCA_023423995.1 Pseudomonadota bacterium
GTGTTGGCGATCGAGGATTTCCCATTGGAGAAGGCGACCGCACCCGCGCGCTGAAGGAGGCCGATCTCGGCGAGTTCCTGGCCTTTGAGGCCCTTGGTCAGCGCGGCGATGATGTGGACGTGAACGACGGCGCGCTCGCGGGCGCGACGCTGCACGTAATCGACGAGTGCCACCTGATCGATGACCGGCTCGGTGTCCGGCATGCATGCGATGGTCGTGACGCCACCCGCTGCCGCGGCGAAACTCGCGGTCTTGAGGGTTTCGCGGTGCTCTTGGCCCGGATCGCCCGTGTAGACCTGCGCATCGATGAGGCCGGGACAGAGGATGTGGCCGTTGCAGTCGACGACGGTGGCCCCGGCGGGGGCATTGCGGCGCAAATGGCTGCCGATGTCGGCCACGACACCGTCGCGCACGTGCACGCCGCCCGGCTCGTCGCGACCCGAGGCCGGGTCCATGACGCGGGCATTGATGAAGACGGTGCTGGTGTCCGCTTCGGCACTTGCCTTTGCAGCACCCCTGCCTGATGGCGGCCTCACGCTCGTTCCTCGTTCAGATAGGGCGCGCTCTGCGTGCGCGCGTCGGTCAATGGTTCGGCAGATGGCGCGCCAGGGCTTCCAGCACGGCCATGCGCACGGCAACGCCCATCTCGACCTGCTCGCGGATGACGCTGCGCGAATGATCGGCAATGGTCGACGCGATCTCGACGCCGCGGTTCATGGGGCCCGGGTGCATGATGAGCGCATCGGGCTTGGCGCAGTCGAGCTTCTCCTGGTCGAGACCGAAGTAGTGATAGTATTCGCGCGAGGTCGGGACGTAGTTCCCTTCCATGCGCTCGCGCTGGAGGCGCAGCATCATGACGATGTCGACCCCCTCCAGGCCCTTGCGCATGTCGCGGAACACCTCGACGCCGAAGCGGTCGATGCCCGCCGGCATGAGGGTCGAGGGGCCGATCACCCGCACCCTGGCGCCGAGCGCCTGCAGCAGGATGATGTTCGAGCGCGCCACCCGCGAGTGGAGGATGTCGCCGCAGATCGCGACGATCAGGCCCTCGATGCGGCCGCGGTTGCGCCGGATCGTCAGGGCGTCGAGGAGCGCCTGCGTCGGATGCTCGTGCGCGCCGTCCCCGGCATTGACCACGGAGCAATCGACCTTCCGGGCCAGGAGATGCACGGCGCCCGCCGAATGATGGCGGACGATGATGATGTCCGGCCGCATCGCGTTCAGCGTCGCGGCGGTGTCGATCAGCGTCTCGCCCTTCTTCACGGACGAGGACGCGACCGACATGTTCATGACGTCGGCGCCGAGGCGCTTCCCGGCCAGCTCGAAGGAGGACTGGGTCCGGGTCGAGGGCTCGAAGAACAGGTTGATCTGCGTCCGGCCGCGCAGGGTGGCCTTCTTCTTCTCGACCTGTCGGGAGACGTCCACGGCCTCGTCGGCCATGTCGAGGAGCGCCTTGATGTCCCCTGGTGACAGCCCCTCGATCCCGAGGAGGTGGCGGTGGGGGTAGACGGCGCGGGCGGGGTCCATGCTGAGGCGAGGGCTATAGGGTCCGGCCGCTGGGCCAGCAAGCCCGTACCGGCTGGTGCATTTCATCCGCAACTCGATCACGCTAGCCGGAGCCCCCGAAGGAGGAACGACGAATGTCCCAGGCTGAGACTTACGAGCGGTTTCGAGCTTTGCACGAGCAGCCGGGTGCGTTCGTGATGCCCAATGCCTGGGATGGGGCATCGGCCGTGCTCCTGAAGCGGGCAGGCTTCCAGGCGCTCGGAAGCTCCTCCCTCGCCATCGCCTTCGCGATGGGTCGCCAGGATTGCGCTCATGCCGTCAGCCTGGAGGACGCCGTCGCGAATGCCGCGCTTCTGTCGCGGCTGAGCGGCCTGCCGGTGAACGGCGATCTGGAGGACGGCTTCGGGCCGGATCCCGAGGATTGCGCGCGCACGGTCGAGGCCGCGATCGCGGCCGGCCTCGGCGGCCTCGGGATCGAGGACACGACGGCGAATCCGGAGAACCCGATCCATGACTTCGATGCGGCAGTGAGGCGGGTGCGGCGCGCGGCCGAGGCCGCCCAGGGCAGGATCCTCCTGACCGGCCGCACCGACAATTATCTCCACGGCCGCCCGGACATCCACGACACGATTCGCCGGCTCGTGGCCTTCGCGGAGGCCGGGGCGGACGTGCTGTACGCTCCCGGACTGCCCGACCTCGATGCCGTGCGGGCGATCGCCGGCGCGGTCGCCCCGAAGCCCGTCAACCTCGTCATGACGGGAGCCTTCAAGGGTCTGACGGTCGAGGAGCTCGCGGCCGCCGGCGTGAAGCGCATCAGCCTCGGCGGTGCCCTGTATCGGCGCGCCATGACCGAGCTCGATATCGTGGCGGGCGAGATGGCCGGGGGCCGCTTCGAGCGCGCGCTCGACGCCCTCCCGAGCCGGGAAATCGCCGCTCTCCTGCCGGGAGGTTGACCCGCCGGATTTGACTTGAGTCGGTCGCTGCACCAGTTAAGTCGGCGGCCTCCCCAGGCCGCCCCCCTCCAGTCGCAGCGAACAGGGCGCTATCGGCGCATGAAAGTCGTCGTCGTGGAATCGCCCGCCAAGGCGAAGACGATCAACAAGTACCTCGGCCCCGGCTACGAGGTTCTGGCATCCTTCGGTCATATCCGCGACCTGCCGCCCAAGGACGGCTCGGTCGATCCCGATCATGATTTCCGCATGATCTGGGAGGTGGAGAGCCGGGGCGCGAAGCGCGTCGCCGAGATCGCGAAGGCCGTGCGTGGCGCCGAGAAGCTGATCCTCGCGACCGACCCCGACCGCGAAGGCGAGGCGATCTCCTGGCACGTCGTGGAGGCGTTGCGGGAGAAGAAGGTCCTCAAGGACACGCCGATCGAGCGCGTCACCTTCAACGCCATCACGAAGGACGCGGTCGCCGCCGCGATGCGCAACCCCCGCCAGATCGACACGGCGCTGGTCGACGCATACCTGGCCCGGCGCGCGCTCGATTACCTCGTCGGCTTCACGCTCTCGCCCGTGCTGTGGCGCAAGCTCCCGGGCGCCCGCTCTGCGGGACGGGTCCAGTCGGTTGCGCTCAGGCTGGTCTGCGACCGCGAACTCGAGATCGAGACCTTCGTCGCCCGCGAATACTGGTCGATCGTCGCGCATCTCGCGACGAGCCAGGGCGCCGTGTTCGAGGCGCGGCTCGTCGGCGCCGACGGGCGCAAGATCTCGCGCCTCGATGTCGGGACCGGCGAGGAGGCCGAGCAGTTCCGTCGCGACCTGGAGCTCGCGACCTTCCGGGTCGCCTCGGTCGAAGCCAAGCCCGCCAAGCGGAATCCCCAGCCGCCCTTCACCACCTCGACCCTCCAGCAGGAGGCCTCGCGCAAGCTCGGCTTCGCGCCGGCCCACACGATGCGGGTCGCCCAGCGGCTCTACGAGGGCGTCGAGATCGGCGGCGAGACCATCGGCCTCATCACCTACATGCGCACGGACGGCGTCGACATGGCGCCGGAGGCGATCCAGGCCGCCCGCCGCGTGATCGGCCAGGAATATGGCGACCGCTATCTTCCCTCGGCGCCGCGCCGCTACTCGACGAAGGCCAAGAACGCGCAGGAAGCGCACGAGGCGATTCGCCCGACCGACATGGGCCGCCTCCCCGCCTCGGTCGCCAACCGGCTCGATCCTGACCAGGCCCGCCTCTACGACCTGATCTGGACCCGGACCGTCGCGAGCCAGATGGAATCGGCCGAGCTCGAGCGGACGACCGTGGACATCGAGGCCCAGGTCGGGCCGCGGCGGCTCGACCTGCGCGCGACCGGCCAGGTCGTGAAGTTCGACGGCTTCCTGCGCCTCTATCGCGAGGACCGGGACGATCCCGAGCCGGGCGCCGGCGGCGAGGACGAGGACGAGCGCCGCCTCCCGCCCATGCGGCAGGGCGAGAATCTCGAGCGCCGCCGCATCGCGGCCACCCAGCATTTCACCGAGCCCCCTCCCCGCTTCTCGGAAGCGAGCCTCGTCAAGCGCATGGAGGAGCTCGGCATCGGCCGGCCTTCCACCTACGCGGCCGTGCTCGCCGTGCTGCGCGAGCGCGAATACGTGCGCCTGGAGAAGAAGCGCCTCGTACCGGAGGACAAGGGACGGCTCGTCGTGGCCTTCCTCGAGAGCTTCTTCCGCCGCTACGTCGAGTACGATTTCACGGCGGATCTCGAAGAGCAGCTGGACCGGGTCTCGAACAACGAGATCGACTGGAAGCAGGTGCTCCGCGACTTCTGGACGAGCTTCGCCAAGGCGGTCGAGGACACGAAGGAGCTGCGCACCGGGCAGGTGCTCGATGCGCTGAACGAGCTCCTCGGCCCGCACATCTTCCCGCCGAAGGCCGACGGATCCGACCCGCGCCTCTGCCCGCACTGCCACCAGGGCCAGCTCTCGCTGAAGCTCGGCAAGTTCGGCTCGTTCATCGGCTGCTCGAACTATCCCGAATGCCGCTACACCCGGCAGCTCGCGGTGCCTGCCGCGAACGCCGAGGACGGCAGCGGGACGGCGACGCCCGGCGTGCGCCTCCTCGGCGACGATCCGGAGACCGGCCTGCCGGTGTCGATCCGGGATGGCCGCTTCGGCACCTTCATCCAGCTCGGCGAGGCCGAGAACGGCGAGAAGCCCAAGCGCTCGTCCATCCCGAAGGGCGTGGACCCGGCCTCGCTCGATCTCGAACGCGCCCTCGCCTATCTGGCCCTTCCGCGCGAAGTGACCCGCCACCCGGAGACGGGCGAGCCGATCCTGGCCGGAATCGGCCGCTACGGGCCCTACGTCCAGCACGGGAAGACCTACGCCAATCTCGGGCCGGGCGAGGACATCCTGGAGATCGGGGCGAACCGGGCCGTCGATCTCGTGATGACGAAGGAGGCCGGCGGTGGCCGCGGCGGCCGCACGCAGGACCCCGGCAAGGAGCTCGGCCCCGATCCGGAGACCGGCAAGACCGTGACCCTGAAGGCCGGCCGGTACGGGCCCTATGTCACGGACGGCGAGACGAACGCGACGCTGCCGCGGGACAAGGCGCCGGATGCGCTGACCCTCGACGAGGCGGTCCAGCTCCTGGCCGCGCGCCGGGCGGCCGGTCCCTCGAAGGGCAAGCGCGGCGCCTCCCGCACGAAGAGCGCGGCCGCGAAGGCGCCGGCAAAGCGGGCGGCGGCCTCGAAGACCGCTCCCGCCGCGAAGACCAAGAAGGCGGCAGCGCCGAAGAAGGCAAAGGCGAAGAGCTGAGACGCGCTCCACCGGGTCCATGACCTCGCGCTGCGACGAGGGGCCCCGGGACAGCAAGGTTTACGGTTCGTTCTCTTTACCCGCCTTGCGTTAAGGTGATTCCCGGCGAATCACCCGAGTTGAGTACGAGATGGCCGAAAGCGACCTATTCGGCGGCGGCGCCGCGTTGCGCAAGCTCGCCCAGTCCCGCAATGCCACTGCCCCGGCCAACCCCGCGGCTGCGGCACCGGCGCGGGCGTCACGCACCCGCCCCCTCTCCCCGCCGCCGGCGAATGCAGAGGCCAATTACGACGCCTCCGCCATCGAGGTCCTGGAGGGGCTCGAGCCCGTCCGTCGCCGGCCGGGCATGTATATCGGCGGTACGGACGAGAAGGCGCTCCACCACCTCTTCGCCGAGGTGATCGACAACTCGATGGACGAGGCGGTCGCCGGGCACGCGACCTTCATCGAGGTCGAGCTCGAGGAAGGCGGGTTCCTCACCGTGACCGATAACGGCCGCGGCATTCCGATCGACCCGCACCCGAAGTTCCCGAAGAAGTCGGCGCTCGAGGTGATTCTCACCACGCTCCATGCCGGCGGGAAGTTCGATTCCAAGGTCTACGAGACCTCCGGCGGCCTGCACGGCGTCGGTGTCTCCGTTGTGAATGCGCTCTCGGACGTGCTGGAGGTCGAAGTCGCCAGGAACCAGACGCTCTATCGCCAGACCTATTCGCGCGGGCTGCCGCAGGGTCCCGTGAAGGAGGTCGGCCGCGTGCTGAACCGGCGCGGCACGAAGGTGCGCTTCCATCCGGACGCCCAGATCTTCGGCCCGGACGCGAAGTTCAGCCCGCGGCGCGTCTTCAAGATGGCGCGCTCGAAGGCCTATCTCTTCGGCGGCGTCGAGATCCGCTGGAAATGCGCGCCGTCGCTCCTCGCGGGAATCGACAACGTCCCGCCGGAGGCGACCTTCCGGTTCCCGGGCGGCCTGCGCGACTACCTGCTGAAGGAGATCGAGGGCACGACGCAGATCGCGGAAGGCATCTTCTCGGGCAAGGTGACGAAGCCCGGCGGGCACGGCTCGCTCGAATGGGCCGTCGCCTGGCTGGCCGATGCCGACGGGTTCTCGACCTCCTACTGCAACACGATTCCGACGCCCGAGGGCGGCACGCACGAGAGCGGCCTGCGGGTCGCGCTGCTGCGGGGCCTTCGCGAGCACGCCGAGCGCGTGAACCAGGGCAAGCGCATGGCGGCCGTCACGACGGACGACGTCATGGCGCAATGCGCCTCCATGCTGTCCGTGTTCATCCGGGAGCCCGAGTTCCAGGGCCAGACGAAGGACAAGCTCGCCACGCAGGAGGCGACGCGGATCGTCGAAGGCACGGTGCGGGACGCCTTCGATCACTGGCTCGCGGCATCGCCCGCGCAGGCGAACAAGCTGCTCGACTGGGTGGTCGAGCGCGCCGAGGAGCGCCTCCGCCGGCGCGCCGAGAAGGAGGTCGCCCGCAAGAGCGCGACCCGCAAGCTGCGCCTTCCCGGCAAGCTCGCCGATTGCACCAAGGCCGGCGCGGCCGGATCGGAGCTCTTCATCGTGGAGGGCGACTCGGCCGGCGGCAGCGCCAAGCAGGCGCGCGACAGGGCGAGCCAGGCCATCCTGCCGCTGCGCGGCAAGATCCTCAACGTGGCCTCAGCCGGCCGCGACAAGCTCGTGCAGAATCAGCAGCTTTCCGACCTGATCCAGGCGCTCGGCTGCGGCACGGGAAGCCACTACAAGGACGAGGAGCTCCGCTACGAGAAGGTCATCATCATGACCGACGCGGACGTGGACGGCGCGCATATCGCGTCCCTCCTGATCACGTTCTTCTACCGGCAGACCCACAAGCTCATCGACAACGGCCACCTCTATCTCGCCGTCCCGCCGCTCTACCGGCTGACGCAGGGCGCGAAGACCGTCTATGCGCGCGACGATGCGCACAAGGAGGAGCTGATCCGCACCGTCTTCAAGGGAAGCGGGAAGGTGGAGGTCGGCCGCTTCAAGGGTCTCGGCGAGATGCTGCCCTCGCAGCTCAAGGAGACGACCATGGACCCGAGGAAGCGGACGCTGCTGCGGGTCACCGTCGTGCCGGAGGACGAGGACGGGACGGGCGACACGATCGAGCGCCTGATGGGCAACAAGCCCGAGGCGCGCTTCGCCTTCATCCAGGAACGGGCCGCCTTCGCGGACGAGGCCGCGCTGGACATCTGAGCGCGGGCAGCCCCCGGCCCGCAGCCCCCTTCAAACAGAAAGCCCCGGCAGCGATGCCGGGGCTTTTCTTGTTTCGGCCGTGCGGTGTCCGGCGCACCTCGTCGCGCTTCCGGCCTCCCAAACGAAAAAGGCCCGGGGTTGCCCCCGGGCCTTCGTTCCCAAGCCTGTAAGGGCTTAGAAGGAGTTGAACTTGTAGTTCAGGCCGGCGCGAACCGTCACGAACTCCTCGTCGCGAGCGCGCGAGCCGGTCAGGAAGACCGGGGTGGCGCCAGCCGGGGAGAACGCATCGCCGATGTAGCGCGAAGCGTTGGTCCGCTCGAGGTTCACGTAGAGCGCCTCGATCTTGCCGGTCAGGTTCGGGGTGAAGGCGTACTCGACGCCACCACCAGCCGCCCAGCCGGTGCGGATGTCGCCGCTCGTGCAACGGCCGGCCAGGCCCAGCGGACCAACCGAGTTGCACTCCGTCGGGCCGTCGCCGTAGGCGAAACCGCCGGTGCCGAACACCAGGAGGCGATCCCAGGCGTAACCGACGCGACCGCGGACGGTACCGAACCACTCGATGCCAGCGCGGTTGCCACCAGCCGGCGCGAAGGCCGTGAAGGGAGCAGCCAGGCCGCTGCCAGCGCCGAAGCCGGTCACGGCCGAACGGTTGCTGACCAGGTCGGCGTACTGAATGTCGGCCTCGACGCCGATCACGAAGCTGCCGATCTGGTAGTTGTAGCCGAGCTGGCCACCGCCGACGAAGCCGTCACGGTTGCCCGTGCCGCCCGGGAACACCGTCGTGCCCGGGGTGAACACGCCGGCCGGGGTGGTGCCGCCAGGACCAACGGCAACGCCGCTGTTGGTGTTCGAGCCGACATCGAAGCCGTAACCGACGTTCACACCGGCGTAGAAGCCGGTCCAGGTGAAGACCGGAACCGCAACGTACGGAGCCGGAGCAGCCCGGCGGGACGGAAGGTCGGCAGCCATGGCGCCGGCCGTGAGGCCGAGCAAGGCGACCGACGACAGGAGTATTTTCTTCATATGGGAATCCAATCTGAGGTCAGTGGTCCGGGTGCTCTTGTAATGGAAGCCAGCTTGTCCGTCTGTCACCTCAAGGCAACATCCGTCAGCAACCCCGGCCACTGGTACTAAGCAACAACCCTTCCAAAGTCCTAAACCGACCGGTGGGGCTCTCCCCCAATGCGCTAGGATCTGCCTAACCGGAAGGAATCGGCATCGCGGCAACGCAACCTTTACCATGAACGGCGAAGCTTCTGTGGATCTCCTGCGGAGCGACAATGTTCGAGGCTGGGAACAACGGACGGCGTTCGGTGCTGATGTGGGCGGCCAAGACCGCTCTCGCGATCGGCTTCCTGTCGTTCTGCGCGTCGTACTGGCTAGCGGGGCCAGCCCTCGACAACGGCACGCTGGCCCGGCTGGCCTCGGCCACATCCCTCGGGAGCAACGATCCGACCACGACCGGGTCGATTCTCAGGACCGCCGCCGCGACGACGCTCGATCCCTGCACCGGCCGGCAGCGCCCTTGAGGCGCGCGGGGCGCAAAATCTCGCCTAAGCGCGCACCACGATTGACATTTTGGCCCTTGGCAACGAAATCAGTACCGCCTGGCCTTGATTTCGTCCTCTGGTCACGACCAAAGGCCCGCGTCGGCGTTGCTTCCCGACATTATCTTGTGTTCGCCGTGACGCGCGGCGGCGTTGGTCATCTTACAGAATGTCGTTCGCAGACCTCGGACTAAGCGACAAGGTCCTGCAGTCGGTGACGGCCGCGGGCTATTCGCAGCCGACCCCCATTCAGGCCCAGGCTATTCCCCACGTGCTGGCACGGCGCGATGTGCTCGGCATCGCCCAGACCGGCACGGGAAAGACTGCCGCCTTCGTCCTGCCGATGCTGACCCTTCTCGAGAGCGGGCGGGCGCGGGCGCGAATGCCCCGCACGCTGATTCTCGAGCCGACGCGCGAGCTCGCCGCCCAGGTGGTGGAGAATTTCGACCGCTACGGCGCGAACCACAATCTCTCAGTCGCGCTCATCATTGGGGGCGTTTCCTTCGCCGACCAGGATGCGAAGCTGACGCGCGGCGTGGACGTGCTCATCGCGACGCCCGGACGCCTCCTGGATCATTTCGAGCGCGGCAAGCTCCTCCTGACCGGGGTCGAGCTCCTCGTCATCGACGAGGCGGACCGCATGCTCGACATGGGCTTCATCCCGGACATCGAGCGCATCGTGAAGCTGGTGCCCTTCACGCGCCAGACGCTCTTCTTCTCCGCCACCATGCCGCCCGAGATCACGCGGTTGGCGGACACCTTCCTGCACAATCCCGTCCGCGCCGAAGTCGCCAAGGCCGCCAGCACGGCCGCGACCATCACGCAGCGGCTGGTCGCGACCGGCGCCGACCCTGCCGACAAGCGGGAGCGGCTTCGCGAACTGATCAGGACGACTCCCGACTTCAAGAACGCGATCATCTTCTGCAATCGCAAGCGCGACGTGGCGGTGCTGCACCGCTCGCTCCTGCGCCACGGCTTCAGCGTGGCCGCGCTCCATGGGGACATGGACCAGCGGGCCCGCATGGCGGCGCTCGAGAGCTTCCGGAACGGATCCGTCAGCCTCCTCGTGGCGAGCGACGTCGCGGCCCGCGGCCTCGACATTCCGGCCGTCAGCCACGTCTTCAACTACGACGTCCCCCACCACGCGGAGGACTACGTCCATCGGATCGGCCGAACCGGGAGGGCCGGACGCCTCGGCCATTCCTACACGCTCGTCGGCCCGGGCGACGAGAAGTCCCTGGCCGCAATCGAATCGCTCACGGCCCAGTCGGTGACCTGGGAAGGGCCGACCCTGGCGGAGCTGGGATCCGATGGCGCCCGTCCGCGTCGCGAATCCAGCGCCCGGAGGGGCGGGCAGCGCTCCGCATCCTCCCGGCACGACGAGCGCGACCCGAGCCAGCGGGAGCCGCGCCCGGCGCGCGAGAGCCGTTCCGCACGGGAGAGCCGGTCGCCACGCGAAAATCGCCCCGCACGCGAGAGCCGTCCGCCGCGCGAGAGCCGCCCGGCTCGGGACAGAGGTCAGGAAGTCCGCGGGCGCGATCCGCGCCACTCGGCCCATAGTTCAGCGGACGAGCCGCGGGTGATCGGGCTGGGCGATCATGTCCCGGCCTTTCTTGCACGCCCTGTGCTGAAGAAGTCGGACACATAGATCCCAAGATTCACAACTTTAACGGGTTCTTGGTGGTCTTGCCCGCATCTTCGCCGTTAGAAGACAGATCATAACGTTAGCTTCGCGCTGGCGAATGTCAGGGGCATGAGACCAGTGCATCGGACCTTCTCCATCTCGGAGCGCGCGAATGAGCTGATGCGCGCCTACTCGGAAACGGCGTATCCGCACAGCTACGAGATCTGGTTCACCTACGTCACCGGCACCAAGCCATTCCTGAACGAGGCGGTCAGGAGCGGGCTGACGTCCGGCGAGAAGCTGACCGAGGAGCAGCTGCAGACCCTGTACGATGCGCATCTGTCCGCGACCCGTCTGGGGCTGCAGGCCGAGCGCGCCGGCACCGGGATGCTCACCGAAATCGGGCAGGTCGTCGCGATGATCGACGACGCGCTCGGCACGACGACGCGCTATGGCGACTCACTCCGGGCCCTGACCCAGGACCTGGCCGATCCCCAGGAGCGCCGCGACCTCCGCGAGATCCTCGGTTCCCTGGTAGAGGCGTCGCGCGAGGTCGTAGCCACGAACGAGGCGCTCGAACGTCGGCTGCGTGATTCGCGCGGCGAGATCGAAAGCCTCCGTGAGACGCTGGAGCGGGTCCGGATCGAGACGCTGACGGATCCGCTCACGGGCATCAGCAACCGCCGGCATTTCGAGGAGGTGCTGATCTCGGCGACCATCGCGGCCCGCGCCGATACCTCGCCGCTCGCGCTGGTCGTCATCGACATCGACAACTTCAAGCGCTTCAACGACGTCTACGGCCACCTGACCGGCGACCAGGTCCTGCGGCTCGTCAGCTCCGTGATGCAGGAGGGCATCGATCCAAGTGCGACGCTCGCCCGCTTCGGGGGCGAGGAATTCGCCATGATCCTGCCGGGCGTCTCGCGCGATGAGGCCGGCACCCGCGCCGAGCGGGTCCGGCGCAGCGTGGAAAGCCGCGAGCTGATGAAACGCTCGACCGGCGAGTCGCTGGGTCGAATCACGGTCTCGCTCGGCGTCGCCATGCTCCGGCCGGACGAGACGGCGACCTCGCTCCTGGAGCGCGCGGATCTCTGCATGTACCGGGCGAAGAATACCGGCCGCAATCGCGTCGTGACGGATCTCGACGAGGAGGCTGGCGGGCACCTCTGGACCGCCGCCTGACTTCCGCCGGACCTGATTCCCGCCCGGGCCGGCGCCGCTTCGATGGCCGCCGCGCCGAAATGCCGGTTGCGGTCCGAAGAGGACCCGGTATGGTCCCGGCCCCTCCCCGAGTAGCACTCTCAAGGCATGCCGCAGCCGGTTCGGATTTCGCTCGACGCCATGGGCGGCGACAACGGCGCACCTATCGTCGTCGAGGGCGCAGCGCTCGCGCTCGAACGCCATCCCGAGATGCGCTTCATCATGGTGGGCGACGAGGCGGTGGTCAGGCCGCTCCTCGCCACGCGCGAAAAGCTCGCCGCCGCGACGGAGTTGCGCCACACGGACGTCACCATCGCCATGGACGCCAAGCCGAGCCAGGCGGTGCGCACCGGGCGGCGCACCTCGTCCATGTGGATGGCCATCCAGGCCGTGCGCGACGGCGAGGCGGACGCGGCGGTCTCGGCGGGGAATACCGGCGCCCTCATGGCCATGGCGAAGATCTGCCTGAAGACCATGACGCGCATCGAGCGCCCGGCCATCGCGGCGATCTGGCCGACGACCCGCGGCGAGAGCATCGTGCTGGACGTCGGCGCCTCGATCGGGGCCGATGCCGCGCATCTGGTCGACATGGCCATCATGGGGGCCGCCATGGCCCGCATCGTGTTCGACATCGAGCGGCCGACCGTCGGCCTCCTGAATGTCGGCACGGAGGAGATGAAGGGCGTCGAGATCGTGCGGGAGGCGAGCCGCATCCTGCGCGAGACGGAGATCCCGGGCCTCGCCTATCACGGCTTCGTCGAGGGAGACGATATCGGGCGCGGCACGGTCGACGTGGTCGTCACGGAGGGGTTCGCGGGCAACATCGCCCTGAAGACTGCCGAGGGCACCGCGAAGCAGATCGCCGAGTATCTCCGGAGCGCGATGACGCGCACCTGGACGGCCAAGCTCGGCTACCTGCTGGCCAAGGGCGCCTTCGACGCGCTACGGGACAAGCTCGACCCCCGAAAGGTGAATGGAGGCGTGTTCCTGGGCCTCGAAGGCATCGTGGTCAAAAGCCATGGTGGAACGGACGCCGTGGGCTTTGCCAGCGCGATCGATATGGCGCATGACATGGCTCGACACCAACTAATGCGCACCATCCGGGACATGCTCGACGACGATCCCGGACCCGAGCCGGCCTGAGACATCCCTTGACCCACTTGCGATCGATCGTGCGCGGCTGCGGCTCCTACCTGCCGCCCCGCATCCTGACGAACAAGGAACTGGAGTCGATCGTCGCGACTTCCGACGAGTGGATCGTGCAGCGGACCGGCATCCGCGAGCGCCACATCGCCGCGAAGGACGAGACGACCTCGACGCTCGGCATCAAGGCCGCCGAGGCGGCCCTGGCCGATGCCGGGCTCGAGGCGGCGGAGATCGACCTCGTCGTCTGCGCCACCTCGACGCCGGACTACACGTTCCCGTCGACCGCCACGCAGATTCAGCACGGGCTCGGCAATTACGGCAGCGCCGCCTTCGACCTCCAGGCGGTGTGCTCGGGCTTCATCTACGGCCTCGCCACGGCCGACAAGTTCCTGACCTCCGGCTCGCACAAGCGCGCCCTGGTGGTCGGCGCCGAGACCTTCTCGCGGATCATCGACTGGGAGGACCGGGGCACCTGCGTGCTGTTCGGCGACGGTGCCGGGGCCGTGGTGCTCGAGGCCGCTCCGGGCGAGGGCACGAAGGCGGACCGCGGCATCCTGACGACCCAGCTCCGCTCGGACGGGCGCTATCGCGACAAGCTCTATGTCGATGGCGGCCCGGGCTCGACCGGCACCACCGGCCACCTCCGCATGGAGGGCCGCGAGGTGTTCAAGTTCGCGGTCGGCAAGGTGATGGACGTCGTGAAGGACGCCTTCGCGGATGCGGGCGTCACGCCCGAGGAGCTCGACTGGTTCGTGCCGCACCAGGCGAATCGCCGGATCATCGAGGCCTCCGCCGACAAGCTCGGCATTCCGCGCGAGAAGGTCGTCATCACGGTCGAGAAGCACGGCAACACCTCCGCCGCCTCGATCCCGCTGGCGCTCGACGCCGCCAGGCGCGACGGCCGCATCAAGCCGGGCGACCTCGTCATGCTGGAGGCGATCGGCGGCGGCTTCACCTGGGGCAGCGCGCTTTTGCGGTGGTGAATCGGGCAGGCGCCCCTCGCCGGCCGATCGGGTCGGCTGGCAGCCCGCGGTCCGAAAACGGCCGGCACGAGTCGATTGACCCGCCCGGCTGGACCGAATAGCTGTAGACCTTCAGATAGATAGTCAGATTCTTTCAGCGACGGTCCCGGGGGAACGAATGGCGGGTCGCACGATTACGCGGGCCGATCTCAGCGAGGCCGTATACCAGAAGCTGGGCCTGTCGCGGACCGAATCGTCCGCGCTCGTCGAGAAGGTTCTGGAGGAGATCTGCGACGGGCTCGCCCGCGGCGAGACCGTGAAGCTGTCCTCCTTCGGGTCCTTCCTCGTGCGCAGCAAGGGCCAGCGCATCGGCCGCAATCCGAAGACGGGCGTCGAGGTCCCGATCGAGCCGCGGCGCGTGATGGTCTTCAAGCCCTCGAACGTGCTCAAGGCGCGGATCAACGGCGCGAACGGCGCCGATCCGGACGCTTGAGCCCCGGCCGGACGCGGCGCCCATGCAAAAGAGCCCCGACGCGTTCCGGACCATCAGCGAGGTCGCAGCGGATCTCGACGTGCCGCAGCACGTGCTGCGGTTCTGGGAGACTCGATTCTCCCCGATTCGGCCACTGAAGCGCGGCGGCGGCCGGCGCTACTATCGCCCCGACGACGTCGACCTGCTCAAGGGCATCCGGCACCTGCTCTACGGGCAGGGCTACACCATCAAGGGCGTCCAGCGGATCCTGAAGCAGGACGGACTGCGCTTCGTCCAGGCCATCGGCCGCGGCGAGCAGACGGTGAGCGTCGCCCGCCCGGAGAGCGATCACGAGGACGATGCCGAGATCGGCGATTTCGAGGCGGCCGAGCTCGAGAGCGAACCGGACGTCTCCCCGCGCGAGGAATCCTACGCCGCCCCCTCGCGCGCCGAGCAGGTCCTGAAAGCCGCCGCCCCGCCGGCGATGTCGGGCGATGATGTCGCGAGGCTCCGGGCAGCGCTCGAGGAATTGCTCGAATGCGAGCGCATCCTTGGGACGCTGCGGCGCGACTAGGCGCGCTTACCTCCGCCGTCCCGCCAGCATGCAGAGAATCGCGGCCGCCTGAACGAGCGCGGCGGCGAGGAACAGCGCGCCCGACCCGGCCGGCAAGCTCCTGAGAACCCCGAACGTGGCCGGCGCGAAGGCATAGGTCGCCTGGCCGATCGCCACGATGAGCGGCACGACGCGGGCGACGTCCGACGCCGCGAACTCGGCCTGTGCGATGAGGGGCGGCAGCGAAGTCGCATTGCCGATGCCCGAGCCGAAGAGAAGCACCCCGACGACGAGCAGCGGAACGTCGGCGCCGCCCGACGCGAGGACGACCAACGAGCCGATCGCCTGCACGCCGTAGCTCAGGCAGGCGACGAGCCGCCGGTCGGCACCCTCCGGCATGAGGTAGCCGACGAGCGTTCGGCCGACGATCGCGCTCGCGGTCGCCGCTCCCATCAGCAAGCCGGCGGCCTGCGCGCCGAGCACCGGCGCCAGCACCGAGACGAGGTGGGCGATGAGGCCGATCTGCGCAAAGAGCCCCAGGGCCATGCCGCCCGCGAGGGTCGCGAAGCGGCGGTCGCGCCGGAGCTTTCCGAGGGCGAGCGGGGCGACGGGGCCCCGCGCCGGCAGCGCAGGACCGAGGCCGGGCGCGTCGCCGTCGGGCAGCTGGCCCTTTCCGGCCGGCGTCCAGGCGAGAATGCCGAAGGCCAGCAGGGCCACCGCCGCGACCATCACGAGGCCGCCGCCGAGCGCCGCGAGCGGAAAGCCGAACCCCGCGATCAGCGCCACCCAGAGCGGCGAGAAGATCACGCCGCCGATGCTCGCGCCGTTATAGGCCATGCTGAGGGCCGCCGGTCGCTTCCTGACGAACCAGGGCGAGACCATCGCGTTGATCGCCGCGGCGCCCAGGGTCACCCAGCCCGCCCCGCTGGCGAGCGCGGCCCCGAGGAGTTGCCAGGGCTCGGCCGCGAGCGCCCAGCCGATGACGCCGAGCGCCAGCAGCACGGCACCCACGAGCGTGACGCGCGGCAGGCCGGCGCTGCGATAGAGACGGGGCAGGCCCGGAACCACGGCCGCGCCCGCCAGGAAATGCAGCGTCACCGCGCCCGAGACGAGCGCGACGGACCAGCCCGTCCGCTCGACGACGGCATGCAGGTAGATTGCGGGGCCGTAAAAGCCGAAGCCCCAGCCGAACACCGCCACGACGAAGGCCGCGGCGACGACGCGCCACCCGAAGAAGGGCGCCAAGGCGGCGTTCCTTCCGGCACCACCCGGGCCAAGCGCGGCGGCATGAGGGTCGGAGCGGGGCGTCGGGCGAGGCATGCCGCCTTATGCCCCGCCCGACACCCGCTACGTTTCGGCGCCGATCGAAGGATCGACGCTCGCGGCCATCACCGCGCGCCGGTGCCCTTGATCTCGCTCAGCGTCCGGTCCGGGGTGATCGCCTCCGGCTCGACCAGGCAATGGATGATGGCCGGCTGGCCGGAGGCGAGCGCCCGCTCGAAGGCCGGGGCGAAATCCTCGGTCCGCTCGACCCGCTCGCCATGGCCGCCGAAGGCGCGCGCATAGGCGGCGAAATCCGGATTGACGAGCTTGGTCGCGGAGACGCGGCCCGGATATTCGCGCTCCTGGTGCATGCGGATGGTGCCGTACATGCCGTTATCGACGACGACCACGATCACGCCGATGCCGTACTGCACGGCGGTCGCGAATTCCTGGCCGTTCATCAGGAAGTCGCCATCGCCCGCGAAGCAGACGACCACACGGTCCGGGTAGCAGCGCTTGGCCATGATGGCGGCGGGCGGCCCGTAGCCCATGGAGCCGCTGGTCGGGGACAGCTGCGTGCGCTGCCCGGTCATCCGCATGAAGCGGTGCACCCAGACGGCGAAGTTGCCGGCTCCGTTCGCGACGATCGCATCCTGCGGCAGCCGCTCGCGCAGCCACACCATCGCGTCGCCATACTGGAAGGCGCCGGGCTGCTTCTTGGGCGTCTCGGTCCGCTCCAGGTAATCGGCATGCGCCTCGGCCGTGGCCTGCAGCCACGGGACCTGGCGCGGCGGCTCAAGCCGGTCGAGCGAGGCCGCGAAGGCCGCAGGCGACGCCTCGATCGCGAGCGCCGGCTGGTAGACGCGGCCGAGCTCGGTCGCATCCGGATAGACGTGGACGAGGATCTGCTTCGGGTTCGGGATGTCGAGCAGCGTGTAGGAGGAGGACGGCATTTCCGACATCCGGCCGCCGACGAGGAGAAGGACGTCGGCCGACTTCACGCGCTCGGCGAGCTTCGGCCCGGGATTGATGCCGACATCGCCCGCATAGTTCGGATGGTCGGCCGGGAAGAGCTGCGCGCGGCGGAACGAGGTCGCGACCGGCAGGCCGAACCGCTCCGAGAAGCGGACGATCCCCTCCCGGGCCGCCGCATTCCAGCGCGCGCCGCCGAGGATCACGAGCGGCTTCTTCGCGCCCGCCAGCAGCGAGCCGAGCTCGTCGATCGATTGCGGCGCAGGCCAGGGCTCGACGGGCTCGACCCGCGGCGCATCGGCCACGCTCGCCGTCTCGACCAGCATGTCCTCCGGCAGCGCGATCACGACGGGGCCGGGACGTCCCTGCATGGCGACCCGGAAGGCCCGGGCCACGATCTCCGGGATGCGCTCGACCTGGTCGATCTCCGTCGCCCATTTGGCGACCGTGCCGAAGACGGCGCGATAATCGAGCTCCTGGAACGCCTCGCGCTCCCGCATGGAACGGTCGATCTGCCCGACAAAGACGATCAGGGGCGTCGAATCCTGCCGGGCGATGTGGATGCCGGGGCTGGCATTGGTGGCCCCGGGCCCGCGCGTGACGAAGAGGATGCCGGGGCGGCCCGTCAGCTTGCCCTGCGCCTCGGCCATCATGGCCGCGCCGCCCTCGTTGCGGCAGACGAGCACGTCGATCTTCGCATCGTGCAGGGCATCCAGCACCGCAAGGTAGCTCTCGCCGGGCACGCAGGTCGCGCGCTCCACCCCCTGTGCGATGAGCTGGTCGACGAGGATCTGTCCCCCCGTCCGCGCTTCGCCCGACCCCATCCGATCCTCCGTGCCTTGCCTCAGGCCTCGATGCTGAAGCGTCTAGCGGCGCCCGGAAGACAAGGCCAGCGGCGGCGCACCGGAGCCCGCGCGATCCTCTCCTCCCGGCCGGCCTGTGCAGGCTCCCGATCCGCCACCCGGACGCGATTCCGAGCCGCTATGAAACCACGCGCCCCGGCCCGCGTTGTCTGGGCATCTGAGGTCTCTGATCGCTTGGAGACGATGCCCCGCCAGCCTTCGGGCCGGCGGGGCTTTTCATGTCCTGCCGCCTGATCTCGGATGGCGGGAGCCGGCCCGGGCGCCCTTACCGTGAGGCGCTCAGCGAGCTGTCCAAGCTGTCTGCCGCGCCCGAACGCCTCCCGATCCCACCTGCGACACTCCCCGCCACCGCGACGGATTGACTCGGGAAGCCGGACGAGAACAAACTAGGAACAACACCACCGCGAGACCCTCTCCGAGCAAGGCATGGAGCATGCCGGGCACAATATCGCTTTGTCCGATCTGCGCCGCCGGATCGTTGCCCTGGACCGCTCGGCCCGGGCGCGGCGGCCTGCGCTCGGCTTCGGGATCGAGGCGCTGGACGGCCACCTTCCATGGGGCGGGCTGCCGCTCGGCACCCTGCACGAATTCGCCGAGAGCGGGCTCGAGGCGGAGCATGCCGCGGCCGCGACGCTCTTCATCGGCGGCTGCCTCGCGCGGCTCAGGGGGAGCGTCCTCTGGTGCCTGCGCGGCCGCGACCTCTTCGCGCCCGCCCTCGCCTCCGTCGGGCTCCATCCCGACCGGGTCATCTATGTCGAGACCTGGAAGGACGGGGAGGTGCTGCCCGCCATGGAGGAGGCGCTCCGCCATGGCGGGCTCGCCGGGGTGGTGGGCGAGGTGGCGCATCTGTCGCTCGTCGCCTCGCGCCGGCTTCAGCTCGCGGCCGAGGGCTCGGGCGTGCCGGCCTTCGCGCTCCGGCGCTGGCGCAACGATGCCGAGCGCGCCTCGGCGGGCGAGCCGAACGCCGCCTTCACCCGCTGGCGCATCGGCCCCGCCCCTTCCCCGCCGCCTGCCGTGCCGGGCCTCGCCCGGGCGCGCTGGCGCCTCGAGCTTCTTCGTTGCCGCGGCGCCGAGCCGCATTCCTGGATCGTCGAGGCCTGTGATGCCAAGGGTCGTCTCGCTCTTCCTGCCGACCTTCCCGACCGACAGGATCGCGCGCCTCTCCCGGTCGCAATCCAGGGCGGAAGCGGATCCCACCCCTTTGCGGCCGGTGGTGACGGCGGCCCGCGAAGGCTCGCGGCGGCTGGTCGCGGCCGCCGATGAGGCGGCGCTCGCGACCGGGATCCGGCCCGGCCAGACGATCGCGCATGCCCAGGCTTCCGTGCCGGGCCTCGTCGTGGTGGAGGCGGAGCCGGAGGCCGACCTCGCCGCGCTCGGCGAGCTCGCCCGCTGGTGCGGGCGCTACTCGCCCGTGGTGCAGGCCGACCCGCCGGACGGCGTCCTGATCGACATCGAGGGTTCGGCCCATCTCTTCGGGGGCGAGACGAAGGCCGTGCGCGACCTCCTGCGCCGGGTGCGGCACTCCGGCTTCTCGGCCCATGCCGCGCTGGCCGACACGCCGGGCGCGGCCTGGGCCGTGGCCCGCTTCGGCGGCGGCGGGATCGTGCCGCGGGACGCCGCCGCGAAGGCGGTCGCCCCCCTGCCCGTCCCGAGCCTGCGGCTCGATCTCGAGACATGCCGCAGCCTGGCGCTGCTGGGTGTGGAGCGGGTCGGCCAGCTCGCCGCCCTGCCCCGGGCGCAGCTGACCCGGCGCTTCGGCCGCGCCGTCTTCGAGCGCTACGAGCGCGTGGTGGGCCTCGCGGCCGACCCGCTGACCCCGATCGTGCCGCGGGAGCTGCCCCGCGTGCGGCGCGCCTTCCCCGAGCCGCTCGGCCATCTGGACGGGCTCGCGGCCGCCCTGGAGGAGCTCGCAGGCGAGCTCTGCCGCGAGCTGGAGCGACGCGGCGAGGGCCTGCGCCTGCTCGACGCCGTGCTGCGCCGCGTGGACGGGCAGCCGATCGCGCTCCGCGTCGGGGCCGCGCTGCCGACGCGCGATCCCGCCCATTGCGTCCGGCTCGTCGGTGAGCGCCTCGAGACGGTCGATCCGGGCTTCGGCATCGACGAGATGGCCCTCGTCGCCGCCCGCGTGGAGCCCCTGGCCGAACGCCAGGCGGAGGCGGTCGCGACGCTCGACACCGAGGCCCG
>JAFAEL010000154.1 GCA_023423995.1 Pseudomonadota bacterium
CCTCGTCGGTGATCTGCATCGCCAGAAGAGGCGCCAGGAGGAGCGCCGCAATGCTGGCGCCGATCACCACTCTCCGTCTCACGGGTGCGGAGAAGCCTCTCAGCGGTGTTCTCACGAGAACATTCTCCTCACACGCTGTGGAACTTCCCGCGATTGCCCAGCTTCGCCGACCTCCGAGGAGATAGTGCCCTTCCGCGCCGCTAGGCGAATGCGCCTCCTGGTTAAGCGAATTGTGCTCTCCTGCGGCAAGGCGGAACCATCCTGGTCCCGTTCACCGCCGACGACGAGATCTTCCCGAGGGCCCGCCATGCTCAAGGTGGCGGTCGGGGGACATCTTGAACAGCCGCCCAGCTGCGAGTTCGTGTGCCTCAAACAGTGCCGGCAATGTGGAGTTCTAGCAACCTTCAGCCTTCACCCCGCCGCGCAATCTTATCCTGGATCGTGAACCAGGCGAAGACGGCCGGCATGAACCAAGGGGTGCCGTTGTAGGCGGGAATGGCTGGAGGCGGGCGGCAGTCCAGCTCTGACCCTGCATCCTTGTCGCCGAGCAACTGAAGGGCGACCTTGCGTCCCGCCCATCTCGCCCAGACCACGCCCGACCCGCAGTAGCCGCAAGCGTAGCGCTTCGATTGGTGCGAGAACACCCGAGGAAGGTTGTCCCGGTTCATCGCCACATGGCCAAACCAGCTGTGCGCGATGTCCACGTCCGAGAGTTCGGGAAAGACGTCGACCATCGCACGCCGCAGGCTCTGGATCGGCCAGGCCGGATCGCCGGCGATCGTGCCGTCCCGCCCGCCGAAGAGGATCCGGGTGCCATCGGGCGAAGGGCGATAGTAGTAGTGAAGCTTCCGCGTCTCGGCGCACATCATGCCCCGCGGCATGAGCGTCTTCATGAGATTGTCGGACAGGGGTGCCGTCGCGATCATGCGGCTGCGGACGGGCACCATCCGCCGCTGGAGCCACCGGTCGACCGAGTCGGTGTAGCCGTTGGTCGCGAGGATGACCTCACGGGCGCGGACGAGCCCACGGGCCGTCTCAACCAGAAAGCCTGCCCCTTCGGGGCTGATGCGGCCAACCGCCGTCTCGCCATGGATGGATGCTCCGGCCTCCTTTGCGACCCTCAACATACCGGCGTGGAATTTCGCGGGGTGCAGGCCTCCGATATCCATGCGGACCGCCCCGCCGCGATAGTAGTCGGTCCCAAGGAAGGCCGTCTGTTCCGCACGCGGGACGGCGTAGGCCTCGATGCCCAGCATCTGCCTGAGGCGATCGGCCTCGCGGGCCAGGCTCTCGTAATCGCCGCTCGCCGACGCTCCCTTGAACTGTCCCGTGAGCGCGAAGTCGCACTCGATGCGTTCGTCGGCGATGAAGCGGGCGAGGTCCTCGCGGGCGAGCTTTGCTTCGCGCTGGAGCGCCTCTGCGCCCGCCTCGCCGAACCTCCGCATGAGGGTCGCATGGCTGGGCCGCAGGTTTCCGCTCGCGATGCCGCCGTTCCGCGTGGACGCTCCCTCGCCCGGCTTCTGCCGGTCGAAGACCTGAACGGAACGCCCGGCGCGGGCAAGCGTGATGGCGGCGCTAAGGCCCGTGTAGCCGGCGCCCACGATGGCCACGTCGCAGGCTGGATCGACGGGCTGCTGCGGCTCGGACCCGACCGGGGCCTCGCGCCACCAATAGACCTGCCCGGAGATCATGGCCCGCTCCCTGTCCCGTCAGGCGGCTTCGGTCGTCGAAGGCCACCGGGTGACGAACCCCATCCGGCGGTCACTCGCGAGTTCGGCCGGCGAGCGTTCGGCGGGGTCGCCGTAACCGCCTCCACCGCCGGTCCGAAGGACGAGCAGATCGCCCTTCCGCAGCATGACCGTGTCTTTCGACCGGACCGGGATGCGTTCCTCTCCGCGCTCGATCGTGCAGCTTCCCGTCGTGCCGCTCTCACCCCCCGCGAGGCCCGAGGGCGGAATGCGGAAGCGGTCGGCGTAGATAGAGAACTTCACCCCGTCCTTGAGCACCCGGTAGGAGCGGAAGAAGCCGAGCCCGCCGCGATGCCGGCCCGGCCCGCCCGTGTCGGGCAGGAGGCCGTAGCCCTCGACGCGGAAGAAGTCGAAATCCATGTCGAGCGCCTCGATCGGGACGTTCGTGCAGTTCGAGAGAGGGCCGGCGACCGCGTCGCAGCCATCGCCCTCGATCGAGCCTCCCCAGCCGCCATTGTGGATCTCGAGGTAGACGCTGTAGCGTCCGTCCCGGAGCTGGCTGAGGCAGGTCGCGACCGTCGTATCGAAGCCGCAGGCCGCGACGCGGTCCGGCATCGCCTGGCCGAGCGCCTTCACGACGCAATCATAGGCCCGGTAGATCGCCTCCATGCGGGCCCGCACCGGCGCCGGGAAGCGCGGGTTGAGCAGGCAGCCGAGCGGCGCCTTGACCTCGACCGCGCGGAAGACACCCTCGTTGTACGGGACGTCGTCGCTCGTCAGGGCCGATTTCAACGCCGAGAAGGTCGACCCGACTGTTGAGGCGAAGGGCGCGTTGAGGTTGGTCGCGACCTGGTCGCAGGTGCCGGCATAATCGACCGTGAGCGAGTCGCCCTTCACCGTGACGCTCGCCCGCACGCGAAGGGGTGTGTCACTGAGGCCGTCGTCGTCGACGGCGTCCTCGCCGACATAGGTGCCGTCCGGGATGGAGGCGACCACGGCGCGGACGCGGCGCTCGGCATAATCCTGCATCTCGGTCATCACGGCCGTGACCTTCCCGGCCCCGTAGCGCGCGCAGAGGTCCTGGACCCGAGCGATTCCGGTGCCGCAGGCCGCGAACTGGGAATCCACGTCGCCGATCGTCTGCTCCGGAACCCGGACATTGGCCGTGAGCAGCCGCTGGAACACGCCGCCGTTCCAGTCTGTCGCCACGTTGAACTTCATGGGCGGCAGGATGATGCCTTCGCCGAACAGATCGGTCGACGCGGTAGTAATGCCGGGCGAGCCGCCGCCGATGTCGAGGTGATGCGCGACCGCGGCGCTGAAGCCGACGATCTCGCCCTCCCAGAAGATCGGCATGAAGATGAAGATGTCCTGCAGGTGCTGCCCGCCGCCCTCGTAGGGGTGGTTGGTGACGTAGAAGTCGCCTTCGCGAAGGGTCTCGATCGGATAGGCGGCTGCGCAGCGCCGGAACGTGTGGGACAACGAGCCGACCAGGATGGGGATCAGCTCGTCGCTCTGGGCGACGGAGGCGCCGCGGGCGTCGAGAAGGCCGGTCGAGGCATCCTTCGCGTCGCGCACGATTGACGAATACGCGGAGCGGCAGAGGTTCACGCCCATCTCGCGGGCGGCCGACATGAGCGAGCCGCTGATGATGGCGTAATCGGCCGGGCTGATCCGGTTCTGGGTGCTCATCGCGGGCGGCTCCGTCAGTGGCTGCGGCGCATGATCAGGTTGCCCTGCGCATCGTCGGTCGCGGTCCAGCCGGGCGGAACCCAGAGCGTCGCCGTCGTATCCTCGACGACCGCCGGGCCCTGCAGCAGGCGATCGCGCAGCAGCGAACGCGAGATCACGATTGCGGACAGACGCTCCCCGTTCTCGAAGACCTCGCAGGGCTCCTCGCGCGTCGTGGCCGGGGCCGGTGTGATCAGGCCCGGCACGCTCGCCTGTTCCACATGGAGGCCGACGCGAAACGAGACGATCTCGACGCGCGTTCGGGTGCCCGCACCATGTCGATAGATCTTGTGGTGCTCCTCGTGGAAGGCCGACAGAAGCGACACCTTCGTGACGGCATCGAGCCGCTCGGCGTCGATCGGAACGGCTACCTCGAAGGCCTGCCCGACGAAGCGCATGTCCAGCGAGGCCTCGATGCGCCGCCTGCCCTCGAGGCCGAGTTCGTCCGCACGCGCCGTGAGGGCGCGCGCCATGCCGTCGACCGTCTCGCGCACGATGGCCGGAGCATCGGCGTCGATTTCCGTGCGGCGCGTCCGGCTGTCGAAGAAAGTGTGGTCCGCCGCGAGCAGGCCATAGGCG